>CAYJEL010000058.1:3303-6640 GCA_964369245.1 uncultured Muribaculaceae bacterium | reverse complement strand
ATTACAGAAGTAATCGCAGATAAAATTATTGCTAAAGGAATTAAAGAAGTATCAATTAGAACATTATTAACTTGTAAAAGTGAAAATGGTGTTTGTACTAAATGTTACGGACGTAACTTAGCAACAGGTTCTCTAGTTGAAGTTGGAGAAGCTGTAGGTATCATGGCAGCCCAATCAATTGGTGAACCAGGTACCCAACTTACAATGCGTACAATCAACTCTGGTGGGGTTGCTGGTGACGATATAACTCAAGGTTTACCTCGTGTACAAGAATTATTTGAATCACGTAATCCAAAAGGAAAAGCAACAATATCAGAAATTAATGGTAAAGTAACTAAAATCGAAGAAGATGGCGGAAAATATTTAATTTATGTAACTAATGAAGCAGAAACAAAAGAACACGTAACTAATTATGGTGCTAAATTAAGAGTTAAATTAAATGAAGAAGTTGAATCTGGAGATAAATTAACAATGGGTGCTATTAATCCAAAAGAGTTATTAGCAGTTACTAATCCAATCAAAACACAACAATATATTTTAGCAGAAATTCAAAAAGTTTATGGTTCACAAGGTGTTGATATCTCAGATAAACACGTTGAAGTAATCGCTAAACGTATGATCTCTAAAATAAAAATAATTTCATCAGGTAATTCATTATACTTACCAGGAACAATGGTAAATATTAATGAATTCGCTGAAGTTAATAAAAAATTAATCTTAGAAGGAAAAACACCTGCATCAGGTAAACCAGTATTACTAGGTATTACTAAAGCAGCGTTAGAAACTGATTCATTCCTATCAGCAGCATCATTCCAAGAAACAACTCGTATCTTAACAGATGCATCAATTCATGGAAAAGTAGATGAACTAAACGGATTAAAAGAAAACGTATTAATCGGTAAATTAATCCCAGCTGGTACAGGAGCTAAAAAATATAAACAATTAGACTATGAATTAGAAATTCCACTTTTAGAAGAGGAACCTTTAGAAGTATTAGAAAAAGAATTAATGGATTAATTCTTTTTTTTTACTATTGATATATTATACCGTTTGTGGTACAATGCATTTAGAGGTGATATTTATGATATTAAAAGAAGCTAGTGAAAAATGGAATATAAGTGAAAGAAGAATCAGACAGCTTATATCCGATGGAAGAATTATAGGGGCAGAAAAAATAGGAACTACATGGACAATTCCTGATGAAACAACAAAGCCTAATGATAAAAGATATAAAGAAGATAAAATTAATTTCATAGTAAATATAGATGCAAACTACTTTGAAGAATTAGATAAAAAATTAGAATTGGTAAATAGTAAAAGACCACTTTCAAGTAATACACTAAAATCTTTAAGAGAAAGTAATATACTAGATTTTACTTATCACAGTAATGCTATAGAAGGAAATACTTTAACGTTAAGAGAAACAAAAGTAGTATTGGAGGGAATGACTATCGGAGGTAAATCTGTAACTGAACACCTTGAAGTAATCAATCATAAAGATGCAATACTATTTTTAGAAGAACTAGTTGCTAAAAATGAAGAAATAAACGAATGGAATATAAAAAATATTCATTCTATAATTTTAAAAGAAATAGATTCAAATAATGCTGGTAAGTATAGAAATGAAAATGTTGTAATTGCTGGAGCTAAACATATCCCAACAGAATATATTAAAGTACCTGAAGAAATGGAAAGACTAATTAATAATTATAAAGAATGGAATCATTATCACCCATTAATAAAATCTGCACTGTTACATGGTGAATTTGTTTTCATACACCCATTTGTCGATGGAAATGGAAGAACAGCAAGATTACTTATGAATTTTGAAACTATGAAACATGGTTATTTACCTATTATTATAAAAAAAGAATCAAGATTAAAATATTATGATTCATTAGAAAAAGCAGCAATAGAACACGACTACACCGATTTTATAAAATTAATAGTAGAAGAGGAACTTAAAATTTTGGATGAATATTTGAAATTATTATCATAATTTTATAAAAGAATTTATTAACTAATTCTTTTTTTATTACAAAATTATTCAAAATATGACAAAATTCGACAAAATTCGACAAAGTATTTAATTTATAATTAAATTGGTGATTAAATGAATATCGTTCAAGATTTAATAATAAATATAATTTTAGTTTTATTTCCACTATTTGTATATTTATTTTATGCTTTAAATAGAGAAGATTTAAATTTAGAAAAAAATAAAAGTTGGCTAGACTTCTCATTATTATCTAGTCTTTATCTAAGTACATTAGATTCTTTTTATATTTTTTATTTCATAGTATTATTTATTGCTTATAATAAAGATAGACAAAAAGCAGCTATTATTTTATCTTTATTTATCGCAATTCAATATAGTGATTTAAACATATTAATATTTCTATTAATACTATTTACCATCTATAAAATTAATAGTAAAATCTTAATAAAATACTATATAATATATCCCTTATTAATTATAACCTTATATACTTCAAGTATACAAATATATATAATACACGCGATAGTATTTATAATAACTTTCTTGTTAATAACTTATGTATATAACATTATAGAATCTATAATAAAAATACATTATAGCGTTAAAGATATAGTAAAAGAACAAAGATATCAAACATCATTATTTAAAATAACACATGAAATTAAAAATCCAATTGCAGTGTGTAAAAGTTATTTAGATATGTTTGATATTAATAACAAAGACCATAAAAGATATATTCCCATATTAAAAGAAGAAATGGATAAAATATTAATTTTATTACAAGATTTCTTATTTATGAATAAAATAAAAATCAATAAAGAACTTATTGATATAACAGTTTTAATAGATGAAATAATGGACCATTTTAAAGACTTATTAACAACCAATGATGTAACATTTAATTACGAAGTAGTAGATGATGAAATATACATAGAAGGGGATTACAATAGATTAAATCAAGTTTTAGTAAATGTTATTAAAAATGCTTTAGAATCAAAAGAAGATAAATTAAATATTAAAATTAAAACAGAAAAAAGTAAAAATAATTTTATAATAACTATCAAAGATACTGGATGTGGATTTAATATGAAAGACTTAGAAAAAATAAAAGAACCATTTTATACAACTAAAATTAATGGGACAGGCTTAGGAGTATCATTATCAAATGAAATAATAAAAGCTCATAATGGCAGTATTGAATATTTTTCAGAAATAAAAAAAGGAACTACAGTAGTAATAAAACTTCCTATAGTTCACCTTGATTAATATAATTATGATGCTCAGTATTTAATTCAATTAATTTTTCATCAGTAATTAAGAAAAAAGTATCTAATAAAA
>CAYJEL010000058.1:0-3293 GCA_964369245.1 uncultured Muribaculaceae bacterium | reverse complement strand
CTATCAGTAATAGGATCATCCCAAGTAAGATCTAAGTGATACCATACACCATCAATTAAAACATAATTCCAAATATGGTCTTCAGTTGATAATTTATGATTTAATAAACCTAATTTATTTAAGAATACAGCCATAACATCAGTATAACCACCACATATAGCCTTACCATAAAATAAAGGACCTGTCGCTTTATTAGAATAATGATTAGCGTCTAAATTACCACTATTAATATATTCTTCATCATAACTAGAGTTATTAATTATATAATCATGAAATACTTTAATCTTTTCAGTTACAGTCATATCATCATTAATCAAAGATAACATCAACTCATCAATTTTAGCATTCACCTGAGCTATTTCATCATCATTATATACATGACTAATACCTAAAGTTACCTTATCATAATTATTCATTGTAATAGCTATATTAGTATATGTATTAAAAGGGTGTACATAATTATTTAAATTATATTCCTTTAAAGTTGTATATTCAGTTATATCATCTTTACAACTTTCATAATTACATAATAAATCATAACTATCCATACCACTATTTAAGATAGTATAAAAAGAATTAATTAAACTATTTTTATTATCAATAGTTTCAAAAGTAATATTACTATAATAAATTTCATAATCTAAAGCATACTCATTAGAAATAATTTCTTCATAAGTAAATTTAAAAATAAAATTTTCAAATATATATTTTTGAATATCATCACGATAATTAAAAGTCACAAACAATAAAGCTCCACAAATAATAAGAGTTACAAAAGTTTTCATATCTTCACCTATATTCTATTATATTACATTAAAATAAAAAAGTAAATTACATTTCATTTACTTTTTTTGTTAATCTTGATTTGTTACGAGCAGCTGTGTTAGCTTTAATAGCATTCGCACTTTTTGCTTTATCAATTTTTTTAATAGCTGTTTTTAAACTTTCAGAAGCTTGGTCTTTATCATTAGCTAAAACTGCTTTTCTAGTATTTTTAATAGCAGTATTCATACTTGCTTTATAATTATGGTTAGTTTCTTTTTGTTTTAAAGATACTTTAATTTTTTTCTTTGCATTTTTCATATTTGCCATGTTAATTTCACCTCCGAGTTCTTTAAACTTATACAATTTTATCAAATTTCCTTAAAAAAATCAAGGCTTTTGCATAAAAATACTGCAATAGTTAAAAATAAATTAGGTGATTATATGAAAAAGAAAAATAATGAATTAAAAAAACAATATCAAACAGAATTTTGTGATGAATTATATGAAACAATAAAATACGAAGAGTATTCCAATAACAACACAAATACAGAAATAATTTACATAAATAAAGAACAATCTATTAAACTAAAAAAAGAAAAAGGAACATACATAAATATTACCTTTGATAATATATATAACATTTATATTAAAGAAGAAATAAAAAAAACTTTAAAAAAACTAACTAAATACAAAACTACTAACTGCTTAATTATAGGACTAGGAAACAATGAATTTGTATCAGATTCATTTGGGATCAAAACAACAAATTTAATAACACCTAAAAAAAACATAAAAACATTTATTCCTAGTTTAAAATCAAAAACAGGAATTGATAGTTACGATATAATTATTTCCTTAACCAAACTAATAAAACCCTCCCTTATAATTATTTTAGATTCCTTAATTACAAGAAATGAAAACAAATTAAATAGTATCCAAATAACAGATACAGGAATAATACCAGGAAGTGGAATAAACAAAAATAAAAAGTCACTAAATAAAAAAACTTTAAAAACTAATGTTATCTCTCTAGGAATACCGACAGTATTAAAAATAAACAACAATTACTATACACCTTATTATATAGATTTAAATATAAAAATAATATCCAATATTATAGCAAAAACAATAATGGAAGTACTAAGTACCAAAAATATAAATAAACATAAAATAAACTAGGTGAATACAATGAATTATAAAAAACTACTTAAACATCACATAACAACCAATACTAAAGAAATAAAAAAAGATTCCATCTTCATAGCCATCAATAACGGTTATAATTTTATTGATGAAGCTATTAAAAATAAAGCTAAATATATAATAACAGAAAAAGATTACAATCATAAAAAAATAATAAAAGTAAATTCAATAACAGAATTTTTAAAAGAAATTTCCAAACAAAATAGAAATAACTATGATATACCAGTTATAGCAGTTACCGGAAGTTGTGGTAAAACAACAACCAAAGAATTTATATACGAATTTTTAAAAACCCAATACAATGTACTTAAAAGTATAAAAAACTACAATAATCACTATGGAGTACCTTTAACTTTATTAAATATCAATAAAAAAACTGATATAGTAGTCTTAGAATTAGGAATGAATCATTTAAAAGAAATCTCATATTTATCTAAAATTTGTCAACCAACAACAGGAATAATAACAAACATAGGAACAGCCCATATTGGAAATTTAGGTAGTAAAAAAAACATCTTTAAAGCTAAAATGGAAATAACCGATGGAATGAATAATGGAATTTTAATTTTAAATCAAAAAGATAAATACTTAAAAAAAGTTAAATGCAAAAAAATTAATACCATAAAAATAATTAAAATTAAATACTTTCACGATAAAACAAATTTCACAATAAAAATAAATAAACAAAAATATAAAACAACATTCAATATTCCAGGTAAACATATGCTCAGTAATTTAATATTAAGTATCAAAACTGTTCATGTTCACGGTATAACAATAGAAAATATCCTAAAAACAATACCCAATTTAAAAAATAAAGAAGGAAGATTTAAAATATACAAAAAAGACATTACCCTAATAGATGATTGTTATAACAGCAGTTTTGATGCTTTAAAAGAATCTTTAAAATATTTGAATCAATTTAAAAATAAAAAAATTATAATATTATCAGATATGTTAGAACTAGGTAATTATTCAAAACTATACCACAAAAAAATAAATAAAATTCTTAAAAAAATAAAAAACAAACAAGTATATCTAACAGGTCAATATACAAAATATATAAACGGTAAACACTACAATAATAATCAAGAATTAATAAACAATTTAAAAATAAATAAAAATGATATTATATTTATAAAAGGTAGTAACTCTACAAAAATATATGAAGTAAGTAATTTTGTCAAACAAAAATATAATTTGAAATAATAAAAAACTAGTAAAATAAATAAGTTATTAAAAATACATATTTTAAGTAATAAAAACAAACTAAAACTTTGACTTTAAAACTTAAATAATATATAATGTTTGTGGTGATTTATTGT
>CAYJEL010000057.1:0-6869 GCA_964369245.1 uncultured Muribaculaceae bacterium | reverse complement strand
TTTTTCATTTTCTGTTATTTTCATTCTGTACACCTCTTTGTTGGTAACTATTATATTCCTTTATTTTATTTATGTCAAAAGAAAAAAGTTAATTCATTAACTTTTTGGTTTAAATATAAAGGAAAATATGAATGAGAATACAATAGCAGCTGTAATTCCTGAAGCGGTTAAATTAAACATTCCAGACATTAACCCCATTGGACCCATTTCTGATGTTGCGCCGACTGCTCCGTGAACTAGTAAGTGACCAAAGCTTGTAATTGGAACTAAGGCTCCTGCTCCGGCCCATAATATAAATTTATCATAAATATTAAAAATATCTAGAAATGAACCTACTATTACAAAGATAGTTGTTATGTGGCCTGGTGTTAGTTTTGTATTATCAAAAATTAATTGTCCAATACCACTTATTATTCCACAAAATATAAATGCATTTAAATATATCATTGAACCTCCAGACTAATTGCGTGAGCAATTGATGGTATACTATTTTTTTCATTTACCATAGTTGTACTTAGTAAAGCACCTGTTGCTACTAAGAGTACTTTTTTATATTCGTTTTTTTTCATTTTATCTATAATATAACTGAATGTTACTAATGGGGCACAAGCAGGACCTGAAGCTCCTGAATATACTGGTTGTTTATTTATATCGTAGATTAGTGTTCCACAGTCTTCATAGTTTTTTAATTCAATGTTATATTCTTTAATTAAATATTCTTTTAATATTTCTTTTCCATATTTTCCTAAATCTCCTGTTAGAATTAAATCATAATAATCAATTGTTCTATTTTTATCTTTTAAATGAGTATTAATTGTCTCAGCTGCTGCTGGGGCCATAACAGCTCCCATTTTATATGCATCTTTGATTCCTAAATCAATTACAGTTCCTAGAGTAGCACTTTCTATTTTTATTTTGTCTTTTTTATTTGAAAGGTATGCTGTTGCTGCTCCTGTGCAAGTAAATGTGGTTGTTTTAGGTTTAGGTCCTCCATATTCAACTGGATACCTAAATTGTTTTTCGGCTGCGTTATTATGAGATGAAGTTGTTGTAATTCCATTTTTTACTTGTTTTGCTTCTAACATATTTGATAATATTATTAATTGTAATACGCTTGTAGCACAGGCTGCATATGTTCCTATAAAAGGGATTTTTATACTGTTAGCTGCATAATTAGAAGCAACTATTTGATTTAGTAAATCACCTGAAATATGAATATCTATATTTTCTTTAGTTATGTTTAGTTTTTTAAATAATATATCTGTTACATCTTCAATCGATTTAATTTCTGCTTTTTCCCATGATGTAGTATTGAAATAAAAATCTTTATAATGTTTATCAAAATATTTTGTTAATGGTCCATTTGATTCATATGGTCCGACTATAGTTGCTGTTTCATTTATGTAAACATTTGTATAATTAAATGTCATTCTTATCCTCCTATAATCAATCTAATCAATCCGAAAAAATATGAACTTATTACACCATATACTATGACTGATCCTGCTAATTTAAACATATTAGCACCTATCCCTGTAACAAATCCTTCTTTTTTATATTCTAAAGTAGCACTCATCATAGCATGGGCAAATCCGGTTATTGGAATAATTAATCCACATTTTGCAAAGTTTACAAATTTATCGAAAAAGCCTATAGCTGTAAATAAGCACCCTATAAATATTAAAGTTATTATCATAAAAGTATTGGCGTCACTGGTTGAAATATTAAATATATATGAGTATATATCTACCAGTGCTTGTCCGATAAATCCCATTGTTCCACCTATTAAAAAAGCTATTATGAAATTTTTTAAAATATTTTCCTTAGGAGTATGTTTTTTTACTAAATCTTTGTATTTATTTATTTCCATTCTATCACCTATTTTATATTGTTTTAAAATGTAAATTTAATACAAAAAAAATGTAAATTGTTTTACATTTTTAAATAATCATATTTTCTTTTATTTTTTTAAATACTTTTTGTTCTTGTCTATATATTTGAACTTGTGATTTTCCTAGTAAATCAGCTGTTTCTTGTTGAGTATAACCTTCAAAATATCTTTTGTTTATTAAAGTGATGTCTTCTTCATTTAATTTTTTTAATTCTTCTTTTAACATTAATAGTTCATCTCTTGATTTATCTTCTATCCCTACTGTGTCAATTAAAAATATTTCTTTACCATTATTGGTTAATGGTTCATGTAAACTTTGAATATTTTTAGGAGTGTTTAATGCTTCAATTATTAATTCTTCTGGTACTTCTAAAAAAAGTGCTATTTCTTTATTAGAAGGTGCTCTTAATAATTTTTGATTTAGGTATTGTGAGGCTTTTTCTATTTTAGAGTTTAGAGATTGTAAAGTTCTATTTATTTTTAGAGTTTTATCTTCTCTAATTAGTTTTCTCATTTCTCCTAAAATGTATTTGTAGGCAAAAGTTGTGAATTTAATATTATATTCAGGATTATATTTTTTGTGTGCTTCAATCATACCTAGACAACCAGCTTGAAATAAATCTTCTTTATTTGGATAAAATGAATATAATTTCATTAATCCATAAATTAAGTTTTGATTTTCTAAAATCAATTCCTTAGTCATATTATCACCCTTTGTGAATATATGATAGCATTATTTATATAATTTTATTCACTTTCGACAAAACTAGTGTTTTTTTCTTCTCGACATTTTTTGCACAATCAGTGTAATTAGGAACAACATTACTAAAATTAATATGATTATCCAATTAATATTTTCTAGATTATCTACTTTTAATAAATAGTCATTATATTCATTTGTTCTTTGTTTATTTAAATCTTCTATTTGATTGTTTAAACTATTAATTAAATCATCATTTAATTTAGTTACTTTACTTATTTCTTCATTTTGATTTTTCAATTGTGTTTCTAATTCTATAATTTTATCTTGATATGTTTTATCTATGATATTGATTTTATTTTCATAATAACTAATAATTTCATCATTAGTTTTTTTAGATGAATTTTCTAAATCAGCAATATAATTTAATAAGCTATCTATTTCATTTTTTAGGTTGTTATTCTCTAAATCTTTATTTGATAAATCATTTTTATATTGTTCTATAATAGTTAAATTTTCATTTATTTTATTACTGTATTCTAGTAATTTTTCTTCGTATTCCTTACTTAATTTGTCATATTCTTCTTTTAATTGTTCTAAATTATTTTTTATAGTTTGGCATTCAATTTTACAATTATTTAATTCTTTTTCAAGTTCTGATATTTTATTATTTAAATCACTTAAATTTAATTCATAACTTTTAGTTAAATCTTTTATTTCTTCATTTAATTTATTAATATCATCATTTAGTTTATCGATTATTGCTTGATATTCATTAACTGTGTTCTCTATAATATTTACTTCTACATCTCTTGTGATATCAAAACTTTCACTTTTTATATTTATTTGATATGTTCCATTTTTATTTATTTCAATATTATGAGTTACTGTATAATCTTCTGTACTTATAATATAATTATCTAAGTTATAATCTTTATTTGTTATTATTAAATCTTTAAGTTCTAATTTTTGTCTTGTTCTATAACTGTAAAATATTTTTTCTTCACCTTTTATTGTATACTCGTTTATTGGTTCTTTTGAATAAATATTATTAGTTTCATTAATTATATTTAATGGTCTACAAAATTTTTGATTGTATCGATATTGCGTTATATTATTTTGGTTTATAATATAATTTTCATCATAGTTATTTTGGGTTGTATAATTATAAGTCCATCTATTAAGTGGTAAAACTTTGATATCATGAGATTCTTTTATAATTGTACTATCTTGAAATCTTTGTTTGTCATGATTTAATTGACTTATACCATAAGTTGTTCCAGATTCATTTTGATATGATATTACATATGATAAAGTATTTTCACTTAATACATGCAGATACATATCTAATTTTATTTTGTGAACTGGATATGCTTTGTGTAGATCAATTACTATACTTCCCCCATTTGTTACTTCAACGTTATAGTTTTCAATTATATTATCTGTTACATTATTGTGGAAATCATTTGTACAATTTGTACAAGTTATTTGATAATCCATAATTGTGTTATCTAATAATACATCTATTTCAGATACCTTAAAAGTTCCACTACTGGTAGTTACATTATCTATTCTAATATATCTTACTTCATTAGCTAATATATATTCATTAGCTTCTCTTGTTTCTATATTTGAATTTTGTGGTGGTATATTAATACTCCATTCACTAAATTCTGTGTTATAACAATCATTTGTAAATTTATCTTCTTCATTATATAAAATATAATCTTCTTTTGTTTCAGTATTTTTATACCATAAATATCTAGTTTCTGTTTGTACGTCTGTTAATTCGTTTTCAATGATTTCTTGTTCATTATATTCAGTATAATTACTATATTCTGAATATATTTCTTCAGCTAAAACATTTGTTGCAAAAGAAAAAATCATTAAAATTAAAAATATTTTTTTCATTTATCCTCCAATTTCTATTACTTCACTAAAACATTCTATTTTTTTTACTATTTTATTTACAACTACTTCGAAAATAATCTTACGATTATCTTTTTCAAATAATACTAACATACTTTTTACTTCTTCTACTTTTTCATCAATAATCACTTTTAAAAAATCTTTCACTCTATTCACATCAATTAATTCGTTTAATAGTTGATTATTTATGTTCAATTATTTCACCTCCTACTAGTTATATAGGACATAAATATTATGTTTCCTTTTTTGTAAACAAAAAAACAATTGAATTTTTATCAATTGTTTATGAAATAAAATTTAGTTATTGTATCTTTTAAATGTAAAGAATGTATAACTCGTTATATAAAATATAATTAAATAAATAATAGCTAATATTAAATTAAATTCTATATAAAGTGAGATTAGAATTATTGGTGTTAGTGTTGTGAATATTATTCTTTTTTTAAGGTCTAAGGTTAATATAAAAAGTGTTGTTATGATGATTAGTAATTGATATATTATTGGAAATAAAATGTAATTTAATTGAAGATTAAATAAATCTTTAAAAAATAAATATATAATTAAAATAGAAATTAATTTATATAGTGTTAGGAATATTATAAGTATTGTACTTTTTTGGATAAACCATTTTTTTTCGTTAATTCTTAATGTGAAATATTCTAATGAGTTGTTAAGTTCATATGTATAAAAATAGTATGTTATATAAATAGTTAATCCTATTTGATATAGTGTTAAAAGGAATGAGAAAAAATCTATTTTAAATCCTAATCCTGGAAAAGTTAATAATGATAAGAAATCTTTATCATTTATTTCTGTTGTTTGGGGTTTTATTTTAAGTAAAATTATAGTTAATGTTATTAATAAAATTAATATTATAAACCATTTGTAATTTTTTTTAAGGTTATTTTTAAATATTATAATTTGTGTTTTCATTATAATTCTCTTTTCTTTTTTAATGTAATATAAAGACAAGTTTTATATATTAAATACAAGGCTATTATTTCAATTATAAAAAAAATTATTTCTTGATTTAAGGATGTAAAGTTATTATTTAATATGTATGTGTGATATAAAAAGTTTGTATTGATTGGGGTAAAAAATATTAAATTAATAATTATTATTAAAATGAAAGCTCCTATTTTTTTCCAAAGAATTAATAGTAAATATATGGTTTTATTAACTAAAACAGAAATAATTATTAGTTTTAATATGTGCCACAGTGAGTATAGTGGTAAAGGTATTAGATAAGTTTCATGATTAATAATATTATAATCACCAAATGAAAATGCTATTGCACCAGCGCTAGCTAAGATGGTAGCTATTAAAATCAGAAAAATAGTTAATATTGTAATATCTTTGATATTTTTTTTAACTATTTTTTTAAAATCCCCTAATCTATTTAATATATAATTATTTTTAAGTAAATTATTAGAAGCATAAATTATGTTAAGACCAATAGCTATAAAAAATAGAGCATTAAAAAAAGGGTTTGTTAATATTTTATGTAATCTATACCAAATATTAGTTGTATAACTTCCTGAAAATGAAGGTAGAATAACTCCTATTAATATTAATAAAAATATTAATAATGTTTCTTTTTTTTCAAATTGGTGGTTGATTATTGTTTTGATATATTTTAATTTATTCATGGATAATTCCAGCATCAAAATAATAAATTTTATTTGTTAATTTTTCTAAGTCTTCTTTTATATGGGTACTTATTAAAATAATTTTATCATTTTGATTTTTAAAATATTCTAGTAATTTATTTACTGTTGCTTCTTCAATTCCATTGAATGGTTCATCTAGTATCATAATTTCTGGGTTTTCCATTATTACTTGGGCTATGCCTAGTTTTTGTTTCATTCCTAATGAATACATGCCATATTTTTTATTTTTTTCATCAAATAAATTTACTATTTTTAAGGCTTCGTCAATTTCTTTGTTGGTTATTTTTTTTTGAATATTGGCTAATAGTTTTAAATTATCAAATCCACTTAGTTCTGGAAAGAATGATGGTTTTTCGATTAAAGCTCTTAGGTTGGTTGGATATTTTAGTTCTTTATTTAAGTCTTTTCCATCAAATAGTATTTGACCAGATGTTGGTAAATATAGTCCACATATTATTTTTAAAAAAACGCTTTTACCTGCGCCATTTCGACCGTAAAGTCCATAAATACCTTTTTCAAAAGTTAAGTTAATATTTGATAATACTACTGAATTTTTAAATTTTTTGGATATATTTTTTATTTCTATTTTCATTTTTAAACTCCATTCTATTCATTATTTTCGCAGTCGATAATTAGTTTTTCTTTGTTATTATAAATAATATACAATACTATAAAAGAA
>CAYJEL010000056.1:0-6911 GCA_964369245.1 uncultured Muribaculaceae bacterium | reverse complement strand
ATGTTTTTTTATTACCCAATAATCAATAGACTTTTAAATAAAATTTTGCTATAATGTTATAAGTGTTAGAAAGGAGGAAAATATGAGTAAAATAAATATATTCGCATTAGGTGGATTAAATGAAATAGGAAAAAATATGTATGTAGTAGAAATAGATAAAGATATCTTTGTCTTTGACTCAGGATTAAAATATGCTGATGATAATATGCTAGGTGTAGATTACATATTACCAGACTATACATATTTAAAAACAAATGAAAGTAGAATAAAAGGAATTTTTGTTACAAATGGACATGATGAACATATTGGTGCATTACCAGATATGTTACATGATCTTAAAAAAACTAAAATTCATGGAACTAAATATACTTTAGATATATTAAAAGAAGAATTAATAAGTGAAAACTTACCTCAAACTAATTTAGTAGAAATAGTTCCACATCAAAAAATAAAAGTAGGTAAATATATAATATTTCCAATTAGATTATCTCACGATTCTCCAGATACAGTAGGTTATGTTTTATATACTAAAGATGGAGCAATTGTTTATACAGGTAACTTTGTATTCGATTCAACTTTACAAGATAGCTATAAAACAGATATTGGTAAAATAGCTTACGTTGGAAAACAAGGAGTATTATGCTTATTAGCAGAATCAACTTTTGCTGATAAAAGAGGATTTACCTCACCAAATCACAGAAGTTATAACTACTTTAAAGATATTATAAGTAAAAAAGAAAATAGAATTTTAATCAATATTTATCAATCTCAAAACTATCGTATTAATGATGTCTTTAATGCCATCAAAGAAACAGATAGAAAAGTAGTAATTTTAGGTAAAAGATTAGAAAAATCAATTCTAAATTTAATTGAACAAAATTACTTAGATTTTGATAAAAAAAGAATAAGTAATATTCATAATACTAAAGAAGAAAATATTATTGTTTTAATTTCTGATGAAAGAGAAAAACCTTTCTCAAATTTAAAAAGAATTGTTAAAGGATACGATAAATTCATTACTTTAAAAGAAACAGATACAATTATATTTGCTTCCCCAATCCATGATGGAACAGAAAGAAGTGCTACTAAATTATTTGATAGTATAGCTAAACTAGGTTGTGACCTAGAAGTTATGTCTGGTAAAAAATATCTAGCTCTTCATGCTTCGTCAGAAGATTTAATGATGATGCTCTCACTTTTAAATCCAAAGTATTATTTCCCTGTAATAGGAGAATATAGACATCAAGTAGCTAATAATAATGTAGCTAAAACAGTTGGATACAGTGAAGAAAATATTATATTAAACTTAAATGGACAAATATCAACATTTATAAATGGTAAATTAACACAAGATAACAAAACTGTTAAAGTTGATGACATTTTAATAGATGGTAAAACTTTAGGAGATATTGGAGAAATTGTAATTAAAGACCGTGAAATGTTAGGTGAAAGTGGAATAGTACTTATAAATGCAGTTTTAGATAAAAAAACTAAAGAAATAATTTATGGACCTGAAATAGTAACAAAAGGTTTTGTTTATATGAAAGAAAACGAAGAGTTATTAGTAGAAGCAAATAAATTATGTTTAGAAGCTATTAAAGAAAATACTAAATCTAATTATGCAGATTACAGTAAAATTAAAAACCAAATAAGAGATAAAGTTGGAAAGTATTTCTATCATGAAACAGAGTCAAAACCAGTGATACTTACAACAATACATGAAGTATAAGAATTAATTTTCTTATATTTTTTTGTTGAAATTAAATAATTAAAATGCTATAATTACAATAGAATAGGAGTAAAATGTATGAAATCAAATAACAAAGCTTTTACATTGATAGAGTTATTAGCAGTAATTATTATTTTAGCTATCGTTGCTTTAATTGCTACACCAATAATATTAGATGTAATAGAAGATTCAAGAGACTCAGCTAATTTATCTGAAGTTAATTTAATTTTAGGTGGAGCAGAAACTTATTATGCCCAAAGCTTTTTAACAGGAGATTCAAAACAATTTGATGGTGTTACTAATTTATACAGTAATATAAAAACAACAAATGAAAAACCACCATTAGGAAATTTAACAATTAGAAGTGATGGGAAAACATCTCTATCAATTTATAATGAAGGAGTTTGTTATACAAAAGGTTATGATGACTCAAAAGTTCAAGTAGACAAAACAATAACTAGTTTAGATGATTGTGTACCATTATCTATTGTTGCCTACACAAATAAAAGTGACAATAACAATTGGTACAAAGAAAATTTAACTGTAACAATTGAAACTAATGGTGAAAGATTTGAATATTGTCTTAAAGACGAAACAGATGTATGTACCAATATTGAAGTTACAGAAACAACAACTACTGTAGACTTAACCCAAGGTTTTAATGAAATATGTGCAACAGGTTACAGAGGAGAAAATACTAGCAACACTTGTGTAGAATTTAATATAGATACAACAGTTCCTACTTTAACAGCTAAAACAAATAATTTCATTGGAGCAGGGGCAGCCATAAATACAAGTTCATTTTATGAAGAACCAGTTTATGGAATATCAGGAGGAAGTGTATCTTGTAACCCAAGTAATACAAATAATATCACAACTCAAACAACAGTGACATGTTCTGCGACCTCAAATGCAGGCTTAAGTAGCGGCAATATAGAAACAACAATTGCAATAGCAGATACACCAGCACCACCAGAACTTACTGAAGCATTAATAGCAGTAAATATTGCACCAAATGGAGCTGTAACAAAAGCAAATACAACAGATGGAACTTGGTATGCATATCATAATAAAGAATGGGCTAATGCAGTTATAATTACGGATGATGAAAATAGATTAATATATCAAAATGCTTCTCCAGGAACAGTAATAAATCAAACACATATTTCCTCATATTATGTATGGATACCAAGATATGAGTATCAATTATTTGATTTAGATATAGATAGTGATGCAGGAGAAGAACAATCTATCAATATAGATTTTGTTACAAAAGACGATCCTAAAAAAACAACAGTTGAATTAGGACAATACTATACACATCCCGGATTTACAATATTTGATGGTACAACAACTATAGAAATAAATGGATTTTGGGCTGCTAAATTTAGTATTAGCGGATCAAATCAGTCTTTACCAGCAGGGTATCCTACTACATCAGGAGTTACTATGGAAGAAACATTTAATGCTGGTCTTAACATAGCAACACAATTCAATCTAAATACTGGAAGTAAAACAGTTGAATCACATGCTATGAAAAATAGTGAATGGGGAGCCGTTACTTATTTAACTTACTCACAGTATGGGATAGATAAAGCAATGAGTACTTTCAATTACATAAAAACAGGAGGAAGTTATAGAACTGGATGTAATGGTTTTTACAATAATAACACTTGTAATGACTATTATGGAACTAAAAATAATAACGATTACCCACATGCAACAACAGGAAATATAACAGGTATTTTTGATATGTCAGGAGGTTTTTCTGAAAGAATAATGGGAAATTTTGGGAACCGATTGAATTATATGTCGTTTACGCCAAATATAAAATATTATGATATATATTTAGATTCAACATCAGTAACTGAAAGACTTGGCCATGCTTTAACAGAAATTAGAAACTGGTATGATGGTGGTTATAATGAATCAGGATATCCATGGGTAGCTAGAAGTGGGAATTATCCTACAAATTTGTATACTGACTCAGGGCACTATGGATATGGTGGAAAATATCAATCTTTTAGAACTGTATTATGGGTATATTAAAAAGTATAAGAATTAATTTTCTTATATTTTTTTATTCACTATTATTTCACCTTTCAGTCATTAAAACAACATATTACATTGCTATAATGTAAATACAAAAGGAGATGATAATTAAGGTTATACATAAAAAAACAAATAAAAAATAAAACCTTTTTAATTAATATAATTATAAAAAGGTATAAATTATACAAAATACTTCTATCAAACTTTTAAAAATATTATAAAACTAAAAAAGGTTTCAATTGAAACTTTTTTTAATACATTTTTTAATTCACTATTATTTCACATTTTAATCATAAAAAAAACATATCACTTTGCTATAATTTTAATACAAGAGGAGGTGATAGTTAAGGTTATACGTAAAAAAAACAAATACAAAATAAGACCTTTTAGATATCCCAATTTATAAAAGGTATAATTTATACAAAATACTTCTATCAAACTTTTAAAAATTTTATAAAACTTAAACTAAAAAGTTTCTTCATTGAAACTTTTTATTTTTTTGTGTATAATGAATATGTGATGTATATGAAAAAGATAATAATATTAATGATTTTACTATTAACAGGATGTGCTGAAAAAGATTATTCTAAAAATCTTTTTTATATGGATACTGTTATAAATATAAAACTATATGATATAAGTGAAAGTAAAGCTAATGAAGCATTTAATGAAATAGAAGAATTATATAAAAAATATGAACTAATAGTTAGTAAATATAATGAAGATAGTGAGTTATACAAAGTTAATAATAATCAAGTAGTAGAAATATCTAATGAATTAAAAGATGTTATAAACTATAGTTTAAACTGGTATGATAAAAGTAATGGTTTATTAAATATAAATATGGGAAAAATAACTGAAATTTGGAATGATTTTAGAAATCAAAATATTAATTTACCAACTAAAGAACAGTTAAATATAAATACTGATATTGAAAATATTACTTTAAATAATAATACTATAACTTATAATGAAAACTTAAATATTGATTTAGGTTCAACTGCTAAAGGTTATATAACTGAACAAGCAAAAGAAATATTACAGAATTTAAATATTGATTATTATTTAATAAATGCTGGTGGTAATGTTATAGTAGGTGAGAGTACTAAAAATTACTACAATATAGGTATAAAATCTCCTATAGAAAATGATACTTTTATGATTATAAAAGATGAAAATATAAGTGTAGTAACAAGTGGTTCATATGAAAGATTTTATGAAGTAGATGGTATCTTATACCATCATATAATTGACCCATACACAAACTATCCAGCTAATCATATGAAAAGTGTAACTGTTATAGGAAAAAATAGTAGTGATTGTGATGCTTTATCAACCATTTTATTTTTAATGCCAATTGAAGAAGGTATACAATTTATTAAAGATTATGATGTTCAAGTAGTTTGGTTTTCTAATGATAATGAAATAATAAAAAGTGAGAATTTTACCTATGAATAAAAATGATATTATATTAATAATTATTTTAATTGTTATAACAACAACACTATTTCTAACACTAAATATAAATAGTAATCCTTCAGATTATGCTTATGTTTATTATGAAAATGATTTAATAAAAGAAATCGATTTAAATATTAATAATACATATGTAGTTAATGGATATAATGGAGAAGTAATAATTGAAGTTAATAATAAACAAATAAGAGTTAATGAAGAAAATAGTCCTTATAATATATGTAGCAACCAAGGTTATATAAGTAAGTCAAACCAACAAATAATATGTCTACCTAATAAAATAGTTATTGAAATAGGTGGTAATGAACTAGATACAGAGGTAAAATAATGAAAAAATTTGTAAGATTAACCCTTTTATTATCACTAGCGATAGTATTAAATATAATAGAAACAAGTATACCCTTTTTTTCAGGACAAATACCAGGTTTAAAGCTCGGTTTAGCCAATATAGTAACACTCTTTGTCTTATACCAGTTTTCTTTTAAAGATGCTTTATATGTAGGTATTTTAAGGGTATTAATAGTAGGTGTTTTAAGAACAGGATTATTCTCAACAGCTTTTTTCTTAAGTTTAACTGGAGTTTTATTAAGTATAATAGTAATGTACTTAACAAAAAAACTATTTTCACCCATTGGAGTAAGTGTAATAGGTTCAATTGCTCATTCTATAGGACAATTAATAACCATCTATTTAATCTCACAAATAAACATAATTTATTATTTACCATTTATAATAGGGTTTAGTATTTTTTCAGGAATATTAACTGGAATAATATGTAAATATTTAAATGAATATTACAAGGAAAACCTTGATTTATAATATTATTTAATATATAATTATTTTATAGTAGGAGGAAATAAATGAAAAAATTATTAATATTAGCTACTTGCGCTTTATTATTTACAGGGTGTAATGATGGCTTAAAAGAAGGAACATTTGAAGGTACAGCTATTGATAATTATGGTGGAGTAGAAAATACTGCATCTGCTAAAGTAACAATTGATTCAGAAGGAAAAATAACTGATGTATATTTAGATACAACTTATACTGATTCAGATGGGAATGCAACTACCAAAAAAGATATGGGAGATTCTTATGGAATGAAAGTAGGAAATACTCCATATGGTCAATCAGAATGGGAATGGTATGAGCAAATTGCTAATTTAGAAAAAGCAGTAATTGAAAACCAAGGTATTGATTTTATTACTTTAGATGATAATGGTAAAACAGATACTGTAAGTGGATGTACTATTCAAATTGAACCATTATATAATGCTATTAAAGCAGCACTAGATAAAGCTAAATAAGCTTTATCTTTTTTATTCAAATTTGACATATTTTATAAATTATGGTAATATTTTTAATGGAATGGCACATTATTCTAGTCGATAAAGTTTATCATGAAGATGGGAATAAACCACCATTAATAGAGCACACCTATGAAGCTTCTTGTGCTTGCTTTTTACGCCCAGTTTAGGGTGAGTGCTGGAAGAAAGAGTTTTTGGGCAACCGCAATGGCATGCGTAATTGACCCAACTACTTGTGGAGACCTAATCTTGTTATTGACCTATACACACCAAGTTGATGGATCAATGACGAATTAGGATTAAACCTACTATGTGGCGAAAAGTTACGAGTAGTGTAGCTTGTCTTG
>CAYJEL010000055.1:0-7056 GCA_964369245.1 uncultured Muribaculaceae bacterium | reverse complement strand
CTTTATCTTGCTCAGAAATAAACGGAATATTTAAATCAATTCCTGGAGCACTTAAAGATTTTTTATTACCTAAAATACCACCATTAATAATTTTACAAGTAGCTCCTTCTTCATCAGTTTCAGTTACTTCAATCATCATTAAACCATTTTCAAGTAAAATAACATCTCCAACTTTTAAAGCTGCAATAGCTTGTGGATGATTAACAGAAAATCTTTCTTCTGTACCCAATACTTCTTCTTTAACAACACGGATAAAATTACCTTCAACTAAGTTAATTTCTCCTTTTTCTAACATCCCACTTCTAAATTCAGGACCTTTAGTATCATATAATATCGCTACATTAGCTCCAGTCATTTCGCGTACTTGTTTAACACTAGAAACAACATTAGCTCTTTCTTCTAAAGTAGCGTGTGAAAAGTTAATTCGAGCAACATTCATACCAACTCTAACCATTTCACTCATAACACTTGGATCTGAACTTGCAGGACCAATACTACAAACAATTTTCGTTTTTTTCATAAAATACAACCTCCAATTAGTTATTATACCATAAATTGCCTTATAAATTAATACTTTTTCTTCAAAAAATTAAAATAAAAGATACAAATTGTATCTCTCACTTTAATGATTTTATTTTATCCAATGTTTTGCTAATTATACTAGGTAATTTTAAACCCATATCTTTCCAAATAATTAATATAGACGTTATTTTATTTACAATAAAAGATAATATTACTACATCCCTTATGATTTCCCCATTATTTAAAAAAGTATCCATAACAACAGATAACATAATTACTACTAAAATACCTATATTTCTAACTAACCACATAATTATTTTTTTCATATCAAATTTAAAATAATAAAGTAATTTACTACCACATGTAACAACATCTAATAATAAAATAATAAACAAAGTATTCAATAACCCATCTAAACCACCTAATAATAACAAAATATAATCAAAACTAAAGGCTAAAAAATTCATTAATTCTTGCATTTTAACCCCCTTTAAAATATTATATAAAAAAAACTAAAAAAAGAATTTGTTTTTGACTACAAATCCTTAAAGTTATCAATAAAATAAAGTAAAATATCATTAGAAACAAACAAATACTTTCCATCAATTTTTATATAATCTCCATCAATAATTAATTTATCACCAACTAAATTATCAATATTAAATACATCAAATAAACTAACACCATATTTTTTAAAAAATAAAGAAACACTAACACCTTCAATTTTTCTAAGTCCCAAAATCATTTCATTCTCCATAGCTGTTTTAACATCAATAACATTTTCACAATCTACATAATTACCTCTTAAATAATTAAATAAATTCTTAGTATTATCATACCTTATATTATCAATATAACCACTAGCACCAGCACCAAAACCATAATAAAATAAATTATTCCAATAAACTAAATTATGTTTAGATTCATAACCATCTAAACTAAAATTACTAAATTCATAATTAACAAACCCTTTATGATCTAAAAACTTTTTAATATAAAAATACATATCACTATTAAGGTCTTCATCAATTAAAACACTACCATTATTTTTTAATATCGTATTATCTTCAATAATTAAAGAATATGTAGAAATATGCTTTATATCTAAAGATACTAAAAAATCTAAGTCCCTTTTTAAAACTTCCATACTTTCATCTTCAATACCATAAATTAAATCTACATTAATATTACTAAGGCCGTTATTATTTAAATTACAAATAACTTCACTAACCATATTCTTATCATGCTTACGATTTAAATATTTAATTAATTCATCATCTATAGTTTGAACTCCAATACTAACACGATTAACACCATATTTTTTTAATAATAAAATCTTATCTAAAGACAAATCAACATTACTCTCAATTGTAAATTCACATTCACTTGACAAATTTAATTTTTTTGTCAAACAAAGTAATTTTTCTAATTGTACTAAATTCAAACAAGTAGGAGTACCTCCACCTATATAAAGTGTTTTAATTTCCTCATTTTTATATCTTAAATCAATTTCCTGTGATAAATGTATTAAATATTCATCTACATATTTTTCATTATAATAAAATTTACAAAAATCACAGTAAGTACATATATCTTTACAAAATGGAATATGAATATATACAGAACTAACTTTCATAAACACCTACTAAAAAATACTTCATAAAATCTTTTTCATTTAAAATATTTAATCTCAAATTATTAACTCCAACTAAAAAGTAATCAGAAACATTATTAATTTTAGAACTTTTATAATTATATATTGTCATTAAATTATTATTAATAATAATCGGATATTTATTTCCTAATCTATCAATAATATATTTTTTATAAATCAAATATTTACTAATCATTGCTTCTTCTTTACCAAAAACAATTACTTCTAAATTAGGATGTTTATTATACCTTTCACAATAAGCACTAACAAGTTCAGAAACTTGAGTAAAACCCATTTCTAAAGATAATGTAACTTTTAAAACACCTAAAGCATGCAAAAATGCAACACTATATGAATTAACAACATTAAATGAAAAATCAGCATTAATATTTTCATATAATAAACTTCCCATTTCACCAACCAATAATTCGCAATCATAATGCAAATGTTTTTCTAAAACTCGATCTAATTTCAAAACTTTTCTTTCATCCTTAACCAATTCATACAAATCTAAATCCATATAAATCTGCTTAAAATTATATTTTTTAATCATTTCATATTGATTAAAATTTTTAATATAAATGTTATAATTATTTGATTTTTCAAAATCAGGTAAAGAAACTTCATAATCTTTTTTAACAAAACTAGATTTATATAATCTTATTTCATTTAATAAAATTACAGCTTCCCTTCTAATTTCATTTAAATCCTTAATATTAACAAATATATCTTCAGAACATTCACAACAAATACTATCGACAAAATAAACAGTATCACCTAACTTGCTAATTTGTTTTATAATTTGTTCTTTTAAAACTGGTTTAGAAAAAGCTTTAAAAACTATATTTCTTTTAACTAAAACCTCATTAATTCCATCATTAAAAGATAAAATAAAATCATCACCTAAAATAGCCTTAATTAAAATATTAATACCAATTTTTTTATCAGCAATATTATCAATACTTTTATTTAAAATATAATCACTAGTTTTAACAACAGCACTTCCTATTTTAATTTCATCAGTTACTTTAATCCCAATTACATCACCATTTTTAGCACATACTACTTTCTTCCCATTAATAAACATAGAACTTATATTAAATCCTATATCATCATATGACATAATTCTAATTCCATCATTTAAATTAACAGTATTACTTAATTTAATATAAACAAATCCATTTTTATAATCAACAACCTTTCCAATTGAAACTCCTAAATGATTCGGTCTATAACTATTTACAATATTATTCTCACCAAATAAAAAACCTTTAGTATATTCACGATTAAATATTTTCTTCAAATTATTTAAATCATCAATATCATAACTAACTACACCAGTTTTTAAATAACTATCAATCGCACTTCTATACAATTTAGTTACAAAATAAACATATAAAGGACTCTTCATTCTTCCTTCAATTTTAAAACTATTAACACCTATATCAATTAACTTACCAATATTATCTAAACTACATAAATCTTTAGCTGATAATAAATAACCACTACTATCATCAGTTTCATAATTCAAGCGACAAGTTCCTGCACAACTACCTCTATTACCACTTCTATTACCAATTAAACTGCTCATTAAACATTGACCAGAATAACTAATACATAATGATCCATGTACAAATACTTCCAAATCCATATCACAACTTTTTTTAATTTCACTTATTAAATCAATATTAGTTTCACGAGCTAAAACAACCCTTTTAACTCCAAGACTTTTTAATATCTTAACACCATTTTTATTATGAATATGCATTTGAGTAGATGCATGAATCTCTAAATTAGGAAAAGTTTTACGAATCAAATCCATCATACCAATATCTTGAATTATAACAGCATCAACACTATTTACATGTAAAAACTCAATATATTTAATAAATTTTGAAACTTCTCTATCATAAATCAAAGTATTAACTGCAACAAAAACTTTAACACCTCTTAAATGACAATAATTAATTGCTTCAACTATTTCCTCATCACTAAAATTATTAGAAAAAGCCCTAGCACCAAACATTTTTCCACCAATATATACAGCATCACATCCAGCACTTACAGCCATTTTCAAACTCAAAAAATTTCCTGCTGGCGATAACAATTCAAAATTATTCATAATACACACCTCTTAACACTTATTATAACAAAAAAAATACTAAAAGTATTTAATTTAAAAAAGATAAAACATATTCTACAACAATATTTTGTTGTTCATCATTACTTATAGTAGCTTCACCATCACCACTTTGCTTTCCATAATCACCAAAATAAGCATGATTCCCACCTTCAATATAATAAACATTTGTGTTATAAGAAATTTCATCTAATACCAAATCATATTCACCAATCAAAGTCAAAGTTTTATCTAATGGATAATTATCATAATTATATGCACCTAGCAAAAATAACCCATCAATTTTTTCAATATTAGAAGAAGCATAAATAGAAGCACTTGTTCCACCAAGAGAATGCCCCATCATATACCATTTAGCTAAGTCATAATTATTAATTATGTCATCAGCCTTATTCACATCCAATATTCCTAAATTAAAAGGCATCTTTACTAAATATACATTAAAACCTGCATCTCTTAACTTATCTGCTAAAGGTAAATAAGATTCATATGAAACCTTCCCACCAGGATAAATTATTATCCCTTCTTCACTCTCACTTTTTAAATGAATATAATCATCATTCACTAAAACACTATCATCAAGTAAATCATAAACATATTCAGAAGCCTTATAATAATCACTAACATAAATAAAAAATACTAAAAACACCATCGTTATAACAACACTAAAAACTATAAGAACTTTTTTCATAAATACCTCCTCATAAATTTAATAACAAAATCACTTGAAACGATAAACCCTAAAAACGAAGTGATGATGAGCATATTAACTGAAGAATAATCAATAAATTCAGTATAACCAATATCATCTAAATCATCTAATCTAGAATCAACTTTATTTATTAAATCCAAAGCAACTTCCTCTTTACTTGAAATATCATTATAATTTAAAATAAAATCATTCATTTCGAAGTACAACTCATCTTCATATACATAATTTTCATAATAAACAATTAAAGTTTTAACAATATCAGAAACTTCATATAAAGTAGGCGAAATCAAAGGTAATTCATAAAAATTATTTAATTTTTCTAAATTATAAGCTATATCAAAAATTAATTGTTCATCATTAACCGTTAAAATTTCCATACCATAAGAAAGACCTTCATAAAATCCAATAGGTATACTCATACTAGGAAAACCAGTATTAGGAGCAATTTCAGATGTATAAGAATCAACATATTCCATATCAGTATTTTTATAAGTAATTATTTCATTATGCGAAGTGGGATATATTAAAGCATCTATTTCTTTACCAAAAAAATACTCACTAACATATAAAGCATTATCTTCTAAATATAAAAGATAATTATCATAACTACTTGTTAATCTATAATCATAATCACAATAATTATCTATATGCATTTCGATATAATTAACATAACCACCATCATCCACTAAATCATATAATGTTTTTATACTACTTGTTGTATTTAACATATGCTTATTAAAATCATAACAAACACTATTACCATTAAATCTATATTCCAAATAAATAGCATCTAAGTATACAATTTCAGCACCTAAAGATTCTAAATTACTTATTTGCACTTCCATCATATCACGAATAAAATACTCCGACTCATCAATTAAATCCTCAAATACACCAATTTTAATACCTGATAAATCTTCTGTAGTTATCTCATAATTTATTTCTGTATTATCCATAATTTCTAACATAATCAAATTATCTTCAACAAACTTTGTAATAGGCCCAGCTACATCACGATCAGCATCATACTTAATTATTCCTTCTCCACTAATAGAATCTTGATTTGGCCTTAATCCAACTACATTGGCTGCTGCCGCTGGTAACCTAACAGAAGAATTAGTATCGGTTCCAATTGCAGCAACAGCTAAATTAGCACCCACAGAAACAGCAGAACCTCCAGAAGAACCATAAGCAGTATAAGAAGTGTCATATGCATTATAAACAAAACCAAAACTACTATAAGAATAACTAGCATAAAAAGCAAATTCAGACATATTAGTTTTACCTAAAAATATTGCCCCACTATCTCTTAGATTTTTTATTATATCTGCATCTTCATAAGGATACGCATCAAGTAAACCTGATGCCCCATTTGTAGTAGGTAATCCAATAACATCAATATTATCCTTAACTAAAATTGGTATACCATGCATTAAACTACGCATACCACTTTCCTGAAACTCTTTATCCAAAGCCCTTGCTTCTTCCAAAGCATTTTCATTAATACTTATAACAGCATTATACTGTTCATTATATTCTTCAATTCTTTCCAAATAAATACTTACTAATTGTTCATAAGTTAAATATCCTTTTTCAATATTTTCCTGTATTTGACTAATACTTAAATTATCAATATCAATAACAGCTTCAGTTTTAGCAAAAATAAAACCAGGAATAAATAAAAATATCAAAATTAAATACTTCAAACATACACCTCCAACATCATATTCTCTCTAAATAATAATTCTTTCTTATTATAACATAATAAAAAAAATAATTAGACTTTTCACACACTTTTCAATTATGAATATAATAAAATAAAAGAAAGGAGAACTGTAATTGAAAAAAATAATATTACCAATTATTATTTTATTAATTGGAATAACGTGTTATTACATGTTAAATAAAAATGAAAATAATTTACAAAAAATCAAAATTGCAGAAGTTGCGCATAGTATATTTTACGCCCCTCAATACGCAGCAGATGCTCTAGGTTTCTTTGAAGAAGAAGGATTAGATATTGAATTT
>CAYJEL010000054.1:0-7145 GCA_964369245.1 uncultured Muribaculaceae bacterium | reverse complement strand
ACTATTTCTTCATTAAAAGGCCATAAATCTTCAATAGATCCACCACCTCTTCCAACTATTAAAACATCAATATCATGATTTTGAGCTTTACAAATATTTTTTACAATATCCTTAGCCGCATTTTCACCTTGTACCAAACTTGGAAAAATTAAAATTTCACATAAGGGATATCTTCTTTTTATAGTTGATAAAATATCTTGAATAGCCGCTCCTGTTGGAGCAGTAACAACCCCAACCTTCTTTGGATAAATAGGTATTGTTTTTTTATATTTATCATCAAATAAACCTTCTTCTTCAAGTTGTTTTTTTAGTTTTTCATAAGCTATATATAAATTACCAATACCATCTTCTTGCATATCTGAAACATAAATTTGATAACTGCCAGTAGATTCATATATACTTACCCTTCCTGTTACCAAAACTTTAGATCCTTCTAAAGGTTTAAAAGTTAATTTTTTAGCATCAGCATTAAACATAATAGCACTTATTTTACTATTTTCATCTTTCAAAGAAAAATACATATGACCAGTCGAATGAGCTTTATAATTTGAAATTTCACCTTTAATACAAACATTTTTAAGATGAATATCAGTATCAAATTTTTTCTTTAAGTATTTTGTTAATACTGTAATTGAAATATGATTATTCATTATCTGCTTGTTCGTGATATATTTTATCCAAAACAGCATTGATCATTTTAGATATTTCACCATCACTATATAATTTTGATAATTCTAAAGCTTCATTTATAACTACTATTCCTGGAGTCTTAGTATATAAAAGTTCATATATTCCCATTCGCAGAATAGCAATATCAGTATTACCTAATCTATCAACTGTCCAATTTTTCATATATTGATTAGCTTTTTTATCTAATTCATTTTTATATGTAATAACTCCAAATACTGTTTCTTTAACAAATTCATTATCTATTTCTAAATTTTCTTTTAATACATCTTCTATATTATAAGACATTTTTTCTTTTTCATATACCGTGATTTGATATAATATTGTCATTATTATTTTTCTTGATTCACTTCTTTTAATTTCCATATTTTTTCCTTTCTATAAATATGGTGTTCAGGAAGGGATTTAAACCCTTTTCATTTCCTTCGGAGGGAAACATTTTATTCACTTAAACTACCCGAACAACGCACATTAATTATATCATATATATTAATTATTTACATCATTTCTTTTAATTCCGCTAATATTTTAAGAGCTTCCATTGGAGTTACATTTAAAACATCAATCGTTTTCAATTTTTCTTCAACTTTTGATTCTTCCAAATCAATTGGTAAAGATTGTTGTATTATAACATCTCTTTTCTTTTCTTTGTTTTCATATACATTTAATATTTGATCAGCTCTTTTAATCAAAGATTCTGGTAAACGTGCCAACTTAGCTACATGAATACCATAACTTTTATCAACACTACCAACTTTTATTTTATGTAAAAATGTTATATTACCATCTTCTTCATAAGCTGAAACATGCACATTTTTTAAATTAACTAAATTATTTTCTAAATCAGTTAATTCGTGATAATGAGTTGAAAACAAAGTTTTACATTTAATTTTATCGTGAATATGTTCAATTATAGCTTGAGCTAAAGACATTCCATCAAAAGTTGCAGTTCCTCTTCCTAATTCATCAAATAATACAAGTGAATTTTCAGTTGCATTTGAAATAGCATTATTAGCCTCAGTCATTTCAACCATGAAAGTTGATTCACCAGAAACTAAATCATCAGATGCTCCAATTCTAGTATATATCGCATCAAATACCGGCATAACAGCACTTTTAGCTGGAATAAAACATCCAATTTGAGCCATGATTACAGTTATAGCTAATTGCCTCATAAACGTCGATTTACCAGCCATATTAGGTCCCGTTATCAACAACATATTAGTATCTTTATCCATAATAATATCATTTGGTACAAACTCTTTATTAACAAGTACTTCCTCTACTACCGGATGCCTATTATCTTTTATATTTAAATTTCTTTCTTTATTTAATGCAGGTCTTACTAGATTTAAAGATGAAGCAACAAATGCAAAAGACTGTAAACAATCTATTTCTGAAATAGTTTTAGCTATTGCTTGTAATCTAGGTATATATAACTTAATTTGTTCTTTAATAACATTAAATAACTCATATTCTATTTCAACTATTTTTTCCTCAGCATTTAAAATTAAAGCCTCTTTTTCTTTTAAAATAGGATTAATATACCTTTCACAATTAGATAATGTTTGCTTTCTTTCATAACCAAATTCTTCTTTTATTAAATTAGTACTTCCTTTAGATACTTCAATGTAATATCCAAAAATACGATTATACCCAACTTTTAAAGTTTTAATACCAGTTTTTTCTTTTTCTTCATTCTCAAATTTAGCGATAAATTCTTTACCACCCTTACGTAAACTTTTAAGTTCATCTAATTCTAAATTATAATTATCTTTAATCAAATAACCTTCCTTTAAACTTACAGGAGGATTTTCATAAATACTATTTTCCAGTAACACATATAACTCATCTAAATTTTCAATTTGTTTAAATTCTAAAGTTTTTAAAATACCATTTATTTCAGGTAAATATTTAATTGAATTTTTTAATTGTAATAAATCTCTAGCATTAGCATTCCCAAAAGCTATTTTACCAGCTAATCTTTCAAGATCATAAACCTCTAATAAATATTTTTGTAAATCACTAGTTAAAATAAATTCTGTTAATAATTTATCTACTATATCATATCTTTTTTCAATTTCTTTTATATCTATCAAAGGATTTTCAATCATTTGTTTTAACATTCTACTACCCATAGCAGTTTTTGTTTTATCTAATAACCAAATCAAAGAATAATTCCTTTGTTTAAGCCTTAAAGTTTCAGTTAATTCCAAATTTCTTTTTGTATGAATATCCATTTTTAAATACTTATTATTTTCTTTTATAATCACTTCTTGTAAATGAGTTAAATTTCTTAACTGTGTATTATTAATATATGTTAATAAAAATTTAGTAGTTTTAATTAAATTTTGATCACCTAAATTTTTATAAACATCTTCATATATATCATCAATTTCATCAAAAAGTGATACCACAATTTTAAAATTATTTTTTAATATATTATATATTTCTTTATTAAAATTACTGTTTATTACTAATTCTTTAATTCCAATACTAATTACTTCAGATACAAGTTTAGTGTTGTTATGAGGTAGTGTTGTTATATTAATCTCACCAGTAGTAATATCAGCATAAACCAAACAATAAGAATAATCAAAATCTATTACAGCACCAATATAATTGTTTTCTTTTTCATTCAAAGAATCGTAATTAAAATTAGTTCCACTACTAATAATTTGAACTATCCCTCTTTTTACAATACCCTTAACATTTTTAGCATCTTCCAGTTGTTCACAAATTCCAACTTTATATCCCTTTTCAACCAATCTATCTACATAAACTGTTGCCGAGTGAAAAGGAACTCCACACATAGGTATTTTTTCACTCAAACCAGCATTTTTACCAGTTAATGTTAACTCTAATTCTTTAGAACAAATAAAAGCGTCCTCAAAAAACATTTCATAAAAATCACCTAATCTATAAAATAATATTATATCTTTATTTTTAGTTTTTATTTCTATATATTGACGCATCATTGGTGTTACATCATTAATATTTACACTATCTAACTTCATTTTTTTCACCTCTTAATATTTTACCAAAAATTTATGTATATGTCTATGAAGTTTCACTTGACTAACATATTTTTTCACCTTATAATTAAATAAAGGAAGGAAAATTTTATGAATAAAATAATAAATAAATTAATACTATACAGTTCAATAGCTTCAGTAAGTTTTGCTGGTCATCTCTTACTTGGTAAAACACCATTTATAAATAACAAAACAACAATTTCTACAATGACTAAAACATTTAGTGATAAAGAAGGGAATTTTTACGAAGATAAAACTTTAGTAGAATATAAAAGTGATAAACCATCAGTTATTATTTACGGTGAAGTAATTAACAACAAACGCGAAATAATCACATTAAAAGAAAACTTCGGTCATTTTAAAATTAAAGAAGGAATTACTTATAGCTATTCAAATTTAGAACAAGTATTAAATGAACATATATCAGAAAAAGAAAGTATAAAAATAGATTCCATAGAAACTATTAACCCACAACCTTATATGGTAGTAACTGATTATGTTGATAATATAGAAATACCCCAAAGTAAAGAAAGTGAAAAAAATGATATACTTACTTTCATCCAAGCTACTACCTTAGGAATACTTGGAACAGAAATATTTAAAATAAAATCAAAAAAATTAAAAAAATAAGAGAGTTTTTACTCTCTTAAATCATGTAATGGATCACTAACTTCAAAATGTAAGAACATTGAGTTAATTACTTCTTCTTTAAATAATTGTTGCTTTTCCTCACTTACATCAAGCATCCCAATTACAACTTTTTTTCTATCATAATCAACATAATTATAAACATGATTACTTGATAAATAATTTTCTATCAAAAAATAATCTATTACAATTTGATTAACTACTTCCAATTGTTTATCTTGACTTGAAGTATTATAAGGTCCACCTTGTTTTATTTCAATAAATTTCATATAATCTTTTAAAGCATTCTCAACTGCTTCTTTTTTTGAAGGACTATCATCTAATAACTCTATAATTATTTTACTCTCACCAATTCCATATGATGAAAAATTTTCATTGTTATTATAAAAATATTCTTCAACTTTACTAAATGCTTCTTCTAAAGTTACCTCTTTCTGCTCCACACAACCAGATAATAATAATATTAATATCAATATAATCTTCTTCATAACTACCACCTTTTTATATTTAAATTATATTTGATATATTATTTAATGTCAAATTCATTTATCTAATTAAATATGGTATAATAATTTCAGTGAGGTGTTTTAATGAAAAATAAAGAACAAAATATAATTATAATAAGTTTAGTACTATGCATAGGAGTTGTTGTTGGATTAGCCATTTCTTCTTCAAATGTATTTAAAGAAACTAATAAAGAAAGCGAGAACGCTTTAAATAACAATTCAATTAGTGAAGATAATAACACAACTACAAAAGATGACAATACAACAGAAGATAATATTACTAATCATGACAATACTACAAAAGATGACATTACATCAGAAGATAATATTACTAATTATGACAATACTACAAAAGATGACATTACAATAGAAGATAATAATACTAACATTGCAACAAATGAAAACCATGATGTTGATACAACTCAAAATATAAAAATTGAAGAAACTGATAATCAAGTTACAGTTATAAATGCATTTGAACAAATAAATTATAACGTAAATAATAGTTTAATAAACAACAGTGCAAATGTATTAGATACAATAAAAACAGGATTTATTACATTTATTGATTTTATATTTTACGACACATCAATTAATGGCATCACTTTCAATGAATTAAACGAAGAAAATAAACAAAGAATATTAGATTTATTTAACAACATGGATGAGGGTATTATGAACTATTTTCCAAATTACAAAGAAGAATTTAGCGAATTTGGTAGTGACACATTAAATTTCTTTACTGATTTAATAAAAAAAGGAGCTTACAACATAACAGAGTTCACTAAAAATCATATTGACCCAGTTCACTATAATAACTTCATTCAAATTAAAAACAATTTTTTAAGTACTTCTAAAGAAATCTTAGATACCAGTTGGGATTATATAACTGATGGATTAGAAATATCAAAAGATTACATTCAAAATTGGTATTTAGATTTTAGAAATTAAGGAGATTTTATGAAATTAAATATAAATAAAAAATTGTTACTATTAATTATGATTGGAACATTTTCTTTTAGTAATTTAAGAAACGTCGTTGCCTATTCTAATATAACATATTCAGTTGAAGATCAATCAGCAGTTATAACATACTTTGATGAGATGAAAATATCACTAGAAGATAAATTAAAAAATAAAAGCGAAAATATAAACGAAGTTATTGAAGATAACTTTATAATAATAATTGATTTCATTTTTTATGACACTTCTATAAATGGAATTACTTTCAAAGAATTAAACGAAGATAATAAAAAACACATTTTGGATCTATTCAATAAAATGGATGAAGATATTATGAGTTATTTTCCTAATTATAAAGAAGAATTTAAACATTTAGGTAGTGATATAGTTATTACCTTAACTGATTTAATAAAAAAAGGTTCTAAAGACATTAAAAACTTAGCTAGCGAAAACTTAAGTAGTGAAACTTTAACTAGTTTAAACACATTTAAAGAAAATACCAAAGATTTTATTGAAGATACAAGTGATATTATAAATGATATAGCTAGTTTTGGTAAAATAAAGATAAAAAATGCATACGAAAATCTAAGAAAATAATCTTAGATTTTTTATTACAAAAAAAGAAGATTATACTCTTCTTCCATCCATACTCCATGTTTTAACATCAGTAATTTCAACATCTATAATTTGACCAATTAAACTAGAATCACCTTCAACATTAACTAATTTCATAGTTTCAGTATATCCTTTTAATTTATCTTTTTTCTTTTCAGAAGTGCTTTCAATTAACACTTTAACAGTTTTTCCTAAATACTTATCATTATTTTCTTTAGCATATTTATTAATTAATTCATTTAATTTATATAATCTTTGATTCTTTTCTTCATTTAAAACATTATAGCAGGAGTTCCTTCTCTAGGTGAAAATATAAAAGTAAAGGCTGAATCAAACTTACATTCATTTACTACATCTAAAGTATCTTGAAAATCTTGTTCTGTTTCCCCTGGAAATCCAACAATTATATCTGTTGTAATAGCACAGTTTTTAATTTCTTTTAATTTTTTAAATAACTTTAAATATGATTCCTTAGTATATCTTCTACCCATTAATTTCAATATATTATCACTACCAGATTGTAACGGTAAATGAACATATGGCATTACATTATCATATTTTTTAATAATTTCAATCATATCATCAGAAAAATCCCAAGGATGTGATGTTACAAATCTTATTCTATTAATATTAGTTTTAGCCACATCTTCAAGTAAATTAGCCATTGTATAATCTATATTCAAATCCTTAC
>CAYJEL010000053.1:0-7466 GCA_964369245.1 uncultured Muribaculaceae bacterium | reverse complement strand
CCTATTTTTTTTGAATTTATATCTTTCAATAAAGAAACTAAAAGTGAGAAATCTCCGCCAACTCCTATGATATAATTATAATTTGCAGCTTTAACTTTTGCTTCTACTTCCTTAATTGGAAAACTATTTTTAATTGCAATTTTTTGTAGCAACATACTACTTTTCATAAAACCATATTTCGAATTTAAATTTCTAATTTTTCTAAATAATTTATGAATAAACTTATTATATTTAGAAATATAAATAACTTTAGCTTTTGAATCTAAATCAAACAAATTATAGTCTTCTTTAAAGGATTTAGTAAATAATAACAAATCTACCTCATATCCATTCTTCAATAACAAGTTGGTTAATTTAGTAACTACTCTCTGTTCCCCTCCAACATTAAAAACTGTAGGTATTAATATGCAGATTTTTTTCATCTTAATGTTTTCCTCCTTATTATTTTCACAATATTATTGTTTTTTATATAAATTTTCAAATGTGTTCTCACAATTGAAAATATATTAAAGATTTTTCTTTCTTTTATAAGTTTTATTGCTTTTTTATAACTTAATTTATCCTTGTAAATAATAGATAGTGCTAATAATTTGTAATAATTATTACTTAAAATAGTTTTTTCACTAGAAGAATTTTGTATTTGTTGTTTAAACTTATTTAAAAATTGTTCGTTTATTGATATTAATTTATCTATCTGTGGTACGTTAGAATCATCATCAATATTTTTACTGACTAAATATTCTTCTATTAAATATACTGTTTTACTTTTTTCTAAATAACGAATTAGAAATTCCATATCTTGATATCTAGAAAAATTTTCATCAAAACCTGAAATTAATTTTACGATTTCTGTTTTACAAACCATATTACTACCTGTAATTATAAAAGATTTCTGGTTCAATAGTTCATATATCAATTCATTTATATTTTTATCTAATCCGGGCATTTTTTTTTGAATCAAAATTCCGTCTTTTTTCAAATAAACTCCACTACATAAAAAATCTACATCACTTTTCAATATAACTGATTCAATTTTTTCAATTCTTTTTTCTTCAAATTCATCATCGTCATCTAAAAAAGTAATATAATCTCCTTGAGCAATTTTTATCCCTGTATTTCTGGCTGCAGCTCCATTTTTATTTTTTTCATGTTTAACATAAATAAAATTTTTATATTTTTCATATTTTTTTAAATTTTCTATATTTTTCTTTCTGTATATAGAGTTAGAATCATTGTCATCAACTACTATCAGTTCAAAATTTCCTTTTTGGTTTAGAACACTTTCTATTGCTCGTTCTATATGCTCATTTCTTTTATACGTTGGAATTATAATACTAATTTTCAAAAAAAACACTCCCTTTTCATAAATTATTTATTGCTTCAATTAAATACGGTCCAAATAAAACTATTTGATTTCTGAAAATCAAAATTGAACTGGTTATCACAATACTAACAATCACAAATTTATTTTCGCGATTCATATTTTTATATTTTGATAAATAATCAATTACTACAATAACAAAAAGACTACATAGCAAATATATTACTCTATCAAAAATTACAAAATATCTACATACTCCAAGCCCTAAAATAACAATATACAAAAAATATTTAGATATAAAATTTGTTTTGTCATTCAAATAATTTTTTCGTCCTATGTATAAATAAATTGTAAATTGAAAAAACATTGCCAATAATATATAGAAAGAATAAAAATCATAATCATTACTTGTATAAGAGATTATTCTACCTAGCAAATCACTAATTAAGGCATTATTATCAAATAAAGATAATATCATTATTATTACAAAAGGTGACAAGAATGATATTATGGCAGTAGTAACCATAATATAAATCCCATTACTTTTCATTTTTAGTTCAGCTAAAATTTTTAAAATTACAAATATAATCATCGATATATGAAACAAAATTGGAATAAGGTATACTAACTTTTTAAATTTATCAATCTTATTTTCAACTTTTTCCAAATATAGAATATAGACAAAAATTATTATTGCTATGAAATTTCTGATTCCACTTACTAAAAGAACAAATGGAAAACTTAGAAAAAAAGTCATAACAATAAATAATGTAAGCATTGAAGAAATTTCTTTTTTCAAAGTATAGCTATTTATAATTAATAAAATTAAAAAGTAACCCAATGTTGTAAATAGAAATGGAGCTATATGGAAATCTCCCGTTTTACTTATTAAGTATATTACAAAATTAAAACCTATTTCTATATCTGTAATAAATATGTTTAAAAATGCTGAGAAATCTGTATAACTCATCCAAGACATTCGATCAAATATTCTATATAAATCCATTGATTCATTTGGAATAAAATTATATGCAACCAGCCCTAAAGTAAAAGCAATAGTCAAAGCATAAATTCTTCTACGATTTTTATTTTTTGAAAAAGAAAATAGTAGAACATTAACCATAAATGAACCTATAGGCAGTGTTATAGTAAGTATAATGTTTATTAATACAATAATTAAAATCATTTTAAATCATCTTCTTTTTTTAATTTTTTTTTACTACTTATTTCTTTCGCTGGATTTCCAGCTACTGTTGTTCCACTCAACACGTCCTTTAGAACAACACTACCTGCTCCTATAATAGCGTTATCACCAATTTTTATTGGTCCCAAAATCACAGAATTTGCCCCTATTATCACGTTTTTTCCAATATGAGGTAATTTTTTATAACCAGATTTTCCACCTATTGAAACATTTTGAAGAACCTTACAATTTTCACCAATTATTACATCTTGATGAATAACAACTCCTAAAGCATGATGTGGGAATGATGTTCCTTTACCAATTTTTGTTTTGTATGGAATGTCACATGAGAACACTAGTCTCATTATAAGTCTTATTCCAATTGCTACGATAGTTAGTTTTTTTCTATAGAAAAAATTGCTCATTTTATAAAATTTATATACCATATTACATATAATAATTAATTATATTTTACAATAATTAATTTTCCCCCTTCAATATTTTGACTTATTATATTTCATTTAAATAATAATTTTCAAGATTTTTTGCACAATTAATAATATTAAATTTTTCTTGATTAATTTGATTAATCGATGGTTTAAAGTTCAAGATATATTCCATCCATTTTCCATTTTTCAACTCTAAATAGTTACATTTACCTATATTTACTTCTCTGGTAATTGTGTTGGATAAACAACAGTCAACACCTGCTAACTGTGCTTCGATAGCAACTGTTGGTAGTCCTTCTCTTTTTGATGGTAAAATAAGTAAATCCATTGCATTATAATACTGGTTAACATCTTTTTGTCTTCCATGAAAAATTATATTTTTCGGGTATTTTTCCACTAGTCCTTCTATAATACTCTTTAATTCACCATCTCCGATGATGATAAAAACAATTTCTTTATTATGTGTTAAAGTTTTATCTATTAATTTAGCTATGAATTTTATATTTTTATCTTTAGAAAGTCTTCCTACATATCCAATAATTTTTTTTCCCTTAAGATTATAATCTTTAATATATTTTTCTTTTAAGCCTTTAGATGAATAGAAATCTTTCAAACTAGTTCCGTTATAAATAAGTTTGAAATTTTTATTATTATTAATTTTTTTTCCAAACCAATACTTTGCTGAAAGTAACGAGCATGAAATATAATGATTAGCATGATTTTTTATATTTAAATTCATAAACTTTGAAAAAATATTTTTTATAAAATTTGATGATGCACTTGTGGAATGCGTGTGAACTATTCTAATTGGCACATTATTTTTTTTCGCTAATTTCAAAAATAGAAAAGAATATATTGGTGAATCTAATTCTACTATATTATATTTTTTCATATTTAAAATTTCATTAAATCTAGACGATAATTTCTTAAAGTTTAAAAGGTTTAACTTTTCATTTAAATATATAATATTATAACCCAATGATTTCACTTCTTCTTCAAAACTAACTTCATATTTTTTAAAAAGTAAAAAATCTATTTCGAATTTTTCATTGTTAAAATTTTTTACAAAATCAAAAATTACTTTAGCCACTCCTGATAGTTTATATAAATTAGGTAGTATAAACAATATCTTTTTTTTGTCATTCTTTTTTGTCATTTTTTTCCCTCTTTATATATTTCAAATAATTCTTTATTACCTTTATCATTATAATATGGTGCACAACAACATGCTGGTGTAAATGTTAGTTCTCCAAAAATAACTTTTTTTTCACTATAATAAAAATCAACTCTTACAAATTCAAAATCTTGTGATAAAATTTCAGCATATTTAATTATTTCATCATAGCATTCAATTTTTTTGATTTTTTTTGTTCCTTTTTCATAATCTTTTATGTAATCTTTTTCTATCCATTTTTCATCATAGAAGTTTAATTTTAATTCTTCATCACGTTCTGTACAGATAAGAAAACCTACTACTTTACCATGAAAGCAATATACTTTATAATCCACAGGTAAATTCCCTTTTTTATCTACTAAATTTTTTTCACAAATTATTCGTGGTTTTATTTTTGTATAATGTAATTCACCAGTTGGCCACCCATAACTTTCATTCATCCACTTGTTTAATTTTTCTTTTGTTTTTTCAATATCTAATTTTGATTTATCATTACAAACAATATTATAACCACATCCATGAGTGGCTTTTAAAACAAATTTATTTGGTAATTTATCAAAGTCTATTTCACTAATATCTTCATATACACCATATAATTCATTTAAAATTTCCTGACAATTTTTAGCTTCCAAATAATTTCTTACTTCATATTTATCAGTGCAATCAATTACTGTTTGATCTTTATGGTATTTGAATTTCAATAACATTGTTTCATCATTGAAATTTCTAGGATTTTTATAGTTAGGAATTTTTTTTGTTCTAGCGATATATAATAATGAATTTCCTAATTTATAACTTATATTTTTATTTATGAATGCTAAAATATTTTTTAGTAACTTTGTTATCACAATTACACTCTCCTTTTAACTGCATTAAATACATACCAACAAAAGTTATATGTTGATGTTAAAATATTTAATTTTTCTACTTTTCTGTATAAGTGCCATGTTCTTTTTAAAGCGGTTAATTTATTTGCTGATAAACTTTCATTTGTTCTTCTATAGAAAGCTAGATTTTCATTTAATCCATAAGCTGCTTCAATAGTCTTTAATATTTTCCACCAACAAGCTGTATCTTGACCTCTTCTTACATTTGGCATTTTTATAGTTTCCTTTGATAATTTATCTATATTTAACATTACTGTACTTGTCCAAATTGTTGTATTTTTTAAAGATTGTTTATAAGTAATTTTAGTAGGCACTTCTACAATTTTACCATTTCCTAAACCTTCTTCATTAGCAAATTCATAATTGTGAAAAGTAAATTCATAATTATTTTTATTCATGAATGATACTTGTTTTTTTAATTTGTTTTTTTCCCATAAATCATCAGCATCTAAAAATGTGATGTAATTACCCTTCGAATATTCTATTCCCGTATTTCTAGCGACTGCTGTATAACCTTTTTCTTTTAATTCTATTAATGTAATATTAAGTTCTTTGTTTTCTTTGATATATTTTTTTATAATTTTAATAGATTTATCTGTTGATATATCATCAACTAATATTAGTTCCCAATTTTTATAAGTTTGTTTTTTTATACTTTCAATTGTTTCAATTATGAATTTTTCTGCATTATAAACTGGAACTATTATACTTACTAATTTATTTTTCACAATTATCCCCCTTTATTAATTTGTACTTTTTTTAAGATTTGCTTTTAAATATTCTAATTCTTCTTTAATTCCATTTTTACCAATATCTACACTGTCTTTAATAAACATTGTTTTTAATGTATAGTATATTACTTTAATATCCATGATAAGTGATATGTTTTCAACATATTGTAAATCATAATTAATTTTTTCAGTTATACTTAATGAGTTTCTTCCCATTGCTTGTGCATAACCTGTAATTCCTGGTCTAACATCTAATCTTTTCATTTGTTCTTTATTAAAATATTTCATGTAATCAATAATCCATGGTCTTGGTCCAATAAAACTCATATCACCTTTTAAAATATTAATTAATTGTGGTAATTCATCAATACTTAATCTTCTAATAATTTTTCCTGTTTTTGTTAGACTGTCTTTTACTTTAAAATCTCTTACATCATTTGAGATTGACATACTTCTAAATTTGTAAAGTGTAAAATCTTTTCCATATCTTCCTGATCTTGTTTGTTTGAAAATAGCTGGGCCTTTATCTTCTAATTTTATAGCTACTGTTACCAATAAATAAATTGGTGATGTAACTATTAAAATTACAAGTGCTCCTACTACATCGAATGTCCTTTTTAAACTTAAATACATACTACTTCTACCTCCATGTTGTGCATTAATTGCTTTTAAAACTGCGCCTTGTATAATAACACAAATTCGCGAAATTTGCAAGTAAAAACCTACTATAAAAAATAATTTGTTTTAAGTTTACATAAAAAAAAAAAGAAGTTCATTACTTCTTGAAAGTTAAAATATTTGAAAATGTGTATAATATTTCATTACTTTTATTTATAGCAATTGATTTACACATGGCTTTACCACTAATTGTTAAGGCTGCTACTACTGCAGTTACTATTAAGGTAACTAAAAATAGATTAGCGTTTAATGCATTTGAGATTGATATAGATATGCTTATCCCAACACTACCTGATATGATACCACATACATCTCCTATTACATCGTTACAAAATGATGCTACTCTATCGGCATTTTTTTTAAGTTTAACTGCCATTTTAGCGCCTCTTACTTTTCGAGAACTCATTGAGTGAAATGGTGCTTCATCAGCTGTTGTTACTGCTACTCCTACCATGTCAAATAAAATACCTAGTGTTATGAATGCTATTAGAATAAATATTGCTATAACTGAGTTTAAATTAGGGATAAATGTTTCTGCTAAAGCTGATAGACCAAAACTTATTGTAAAAGCTATGATAGTAACTTTGAATATCCATGTAAAATCAATTAATTTTTTTTCTTTTTTTTCTATTTGTTTTTTTATTTCTTTTTTCATATTACTCCTTTATGTGAAAAAAAAAGAGTTTAAAAACTCTAAATGGCTTTTAATATAGTAAACTTTACGTCATTAGGTCAAGTAGGATTTCCCTTGATTCAACTTACCGTTACCAGTATAGCGGTTCCCCTTTACTGAATCAAATATGTTGTTTCCAAACATATGACTTGATTACCACTTAGTACGCACTGCAATCCTATATTATGCACTCTAGGAAATTTCTCCCCCGATTGTTAGTCATTAATTCTTTTTTGCAATAATGTTTCAAAAAGCAATTCTAAAATATGTTAGCTAGACAATAATTTAGCAGATCTTTTATCCCCATTTTTCACTCAAGACAAGCTACACTACTCGTAACTTTTCGCCACATAGTAGGTTTAATCCTAAT
>CAYJEL010000052.1:0-7477 GCA_964369245.1 uncultured Muribaculaceae bacterium | reverse complement strand
AGACCATGACCACGAAGAAGACCATGACCACGAAGAAGACCATGACCACGAAGAAGACCATGACCACGAAGAATATCATGACCATGAAGAAGACCATGACCACGAAGATGAACACAACCATGAAAACCATGTTCACGAAATAGATAATAGTTCATTAACAATTGAAGAGTTAAGTCAATACGATGAACACATCTGGACATCAATTAAAAATTCTCTTTTATTAATAGAAGAAATAACTGATACAATAATTGAATTAGATCAAGAAAATAAAGAAACATACCAAAATAACAGCAAAGAATATATAACTAAACTAACTGAATTAGATAACAATATGGAAGAAATGATAACAAATTCTAAAAGACAAGAAATAATTATGGGCGATAAATTCCCTTTTACTTACTTTGCACTAGACTATAACTTAACTTTCAGTGCTGCATTCACAGGATGTTCAACAGCTACTAACGCCAGTGCTAAAACTTTAGCTTTCCTAATTGATAAAGTAAAAGACAACAACATACCTGTTGTATTCCATATTGAATTATCAAACGAAAAAATAGCCGATACTATCACAGAAGAAACAGAAACTGAAAAATCAATATTACACTCTACTCACAATCTAACTGTAGAAGATTTTGAAAATAACAAAACCTACTATGATTTCATGACTGATAACTATAACAACCTTAAGAAAGCTCTTAATTAATGTCATACATAAATATTGCTAACCTCTCATTAGGTTACAACAATAAAGCAATTATAAAAAAATTATCAGTTAGTTTTAATAAAGGAGAATACATATTTATTATTGGTGAAAATGGTGTTGGTAAAAGTACTTTAATAAAAGGACTAATTAATTTAATAAAACCAATATCTGGGAAAATAGAATTTCACAAATCAATTAAAAAAAATGAAATAGGATATCTACCTCAATTAAATACAGCAATGCAAAACTTTCCTGCTTCAGTAAACGAAATAGTATTATCAGGTACATTAAATAAAAAAACACTCTTACCACGATACACTAAAGAAAATAAGCAAACTGTAGATAATACATTAAAAGAATTAAATATTTCCAATCTAAAAAATAAAAGTTTTAAAGAATTATCTGGCGGTCAGCAAAGAAGAGTATTACTAGCTAGAGCTATGACATCAACTAATAAAATACTAATTATGGATGAACCCGTAGCAGGTTTAGATCCAAAAGCAATAAAAAACTTTTATGACTTATTAAAAACATTAAATAAAGAAAAAAATTTAACTATTATCATAGTTTCACATGATATGAAAGCTGCAGTTAAATACGCTGACAAAGTCCTACACATACACGAAGATGGATATTGTTTCGGTAATGTAGAACAATACAAAAAAAATATTATTAGCGAATATTTTCTAATGGAGGATTAAAATGGAAATAATTAATGAAATAACAGATATGTTATCCTATACATTTATGCAAAGAGCATTTATAGTTGGCTTACTTGTTTCAATTTGTTCAGCTCTTTTAGGAGTAAGTTTAGTTTTAAAAAGATATTCAATGATTGGAGATGGACTAGGACATTCAGCTTTTGGAATAATTTCAGTTATAACTGCAATTAATACAATACCTTTCATAAAAGAAAATATGCCACTAGATCCACTTTTATTTACCATATTTTTTGTTATAATAATTGCATTTTTTCTATTAAAAATGAATGAAAACAAAACAAGCGATTCAGCTATAGCTTTAATTTCAACATTCTTTTTAACTCTAGGTATAATTGTAATATCATTTACAAATGGTATAAATGCTGATGTACATAATGTATTATTTGGTACCCTACTTGCCTTAACAGAAACTGATGTAACCATTACGGCTATATTATCAATTATAGTTTTAATACTATTTACATTTTTTTATAACAAACTATTTACAATAACATTTGATGAAACGTTTGCAAAAGCAACTGGTGTTAAAGTAAATACTTACAAAATGTTACTAGCTTTATTAACCGCCATAACAATAGTTATTGGAATGCAACTAATTGGAACACTATTAATATCTAGTTTACTAGTAATTCCAGCCGTAACATCAATAAAATTATTTAAAACTTATAAATCAGTAACAATTTGTTCAGTTATAATTAGTACCCTATCATTTATAATAGGAATTACCACTTCATACCTAGCAAATCTACCAACTGGTGCTACTATCGTTGCAACTAATTTTATAATATTTTTTATATTTTCAATTATAGAAATATATAATAATAAATTTCAAAAAAACTAAACAGATTATATAAAATAATTTGTTTTTTTATATAAAAAAATTCCTAAAAACTAATAGTTTCGAGGAATATAAATATTATAAACTCATTTTAAAACAATCATTTTCATGAGAATTTATAACACCAATTGCTTGCAAAAATGAATAAATAATTACACTACCAACAAAACGCATACCACGTTTCATTAAATCTTTAGAAATACTATCAGATAACAAAGAACTAACCTCACCTACCTCATAAATAATAGCATCACCAGCAAAACTTTTTAAATAATTATAAAAACTACCATACTCTAAACAGATAGATTTAAAAATCACAGCATTATTAACACTAGCTTTTATTTTCAACTTATTCCTAATAATTAATGGATTACTAGCTAATTCATTTTTTTTATTATCATCATAATTTATAATTTTTTCTATATCAAAATTATCATATGCTACCCTAAAATTTTCCCTCTTGTTTAAAATACACTCCCAAGACAAACCAGCTTGAAAAGACTCTAACAATAACATTTCAAATAAATACTCATCATCAGTTTTTAAAACTCCCCATTCAAAGTCGTGATAAAGAACCATTAACTTATTATTACTATTTGCCCAATTACATCTTTTCATAAAGCATTACCTTTCTTAGGAATATATAATCTACTCATATCAACATCCTCTAATTGAAGCAACTTAATTTTATTATTAATTCCTCCACCATAACCAGTTAAACTACCATTAGTTCCAACAACCCTATGACAAGGAATTATAATAGATATAGGATTATGACCAACAGCATTACCAACAGCTTGTGATGGTATTCCTTTAAGCCCTTTTTTTAGAGCTATTTTCATAGCAATTTCTTTATATGTAACAACACTACCATAAGGAATTTCACATAACATTTTCCATACTTCAATTCTAAAATCACTTCCACTTAAATATATAGATATATCATTTATATTTGGCTTCTCACCATTAAAATATTTATCTAACCACATCCTAGTTTGAACAAAGACATCCAAACTATCATTCATAATCTCCCCATCACAAAAACGATCATAAAAACGATGACTATCACCCTTTAAAGCAATCAGCTTATCACCATCACTAACCATAGTTAATCTTCCAATTAAAGACTCATAATAACAAAAATATTTCATAAATAACCTCCACTTCTATTTTCTTATATAAAACATATAATTTTCATCAAAAACAAAACCAATCTTTTTATACAAATTAATAGCTATCTCACTTTTAGTTCTTAAAGTAAACTTCACAACATTATAATCCATTCCTAAATTAAAACATTCATTCAATAACAAACTTTGAATATTTTTTCTTCTATATTCTTTACAAGTAAAAACATTACATATATATCCCAATTTACAACTATTATCATATTTAGGTAGTCTTTCAATAATTTGCAAACAACAAGTAGCTACAATTTCATCTTTTAAACTATAAACCATAACAAAAAAATCCTTATTCAAATGATTATTAAAAAAAACTAATAATTCTTCCCTATATACTTCTTCATCTAAAAAACCAAATTCCTCTTCTTGTTGCATAATTCGTAATCTTATTAATTCTTCAATATCCTTTTTACCTGCTAATTTTATCATAATTCACCCCTTATACATTAATTTTATCACATATATATTTTTTAGCAAAATAAAAAAACATCACTAAGATATTTAATTACTATTTTTTTCTAAATCATGACTAATTAACATTTTAATTATTGCTACATCTACACATAATTTAATTAAACTATTTAAAACTAATATAACAATATCTTGATTAACATAACCTGTTAAACTAACATTATTAACACCATAATAAGAAATCAAAAATATAACAAATGTCATCAATACACTAAATATAGCAAATACATTTGTAATTAATGGTATATCATTATACTTAATATATTTATTTTCAATTGAAAACTTAACAGAAGCTTTCCAAAAAATAAACGAAATTATAATACCGACTAATAATAAAGCAACTAAACTAACAACAACATTATAATTTGCAAACAACATTGGTTTTAATAAACTACTCATTAAAAATTCATTAAACACTGTTAATAAAGTTATAGCAGATAATACAATTAATATAAACTTTCCAGTTGAACAAAAAACTTTATTACCTAAATCAATTTCAATTCTTTCTTTTTTAACCTTTTCTTTTTTTACTTTTTTAGAAGGTTTTTTTTCACTCTCTAAAGTTTCATTTACTTCTTGCACTAAATCATTGTTCTCAACATTAGAAATCCCTAAATCTGCTTCACTTACTTCAGTAACTTCTTCAATTTCTTCTTTTTTCATCTCTTCTTTTAACGCTATATTATCTTCAATTTCTTTAATTAAAGTAGCATCAGCAGAAAAATCCTTAAAATTTTCTTCTACGACATTACCTTCAACTAAATCATTAGTTTCTTCTTCAATGCTTTTATTATTTTCTAATGATTCTAAACTCAAATCAACTTCATCAGTTTCTAGTACAACATTTTCATCCTCAAAATTAAAATTATAATCAGGTATTATCTCTTCTGTATCATAAACAGGTATAATTTCAGATTGTCCATAATCAACTATTACTTCTTTTTCTAACTCATCTTCAAGTACTTGTGAAGTACCATCCTCATTAATTAAAACAACTTTATCATCAACTTCAGAATCACCTAAATCATCATCTGGAATTATAACTGGTTTTTCAATTTCTTCAGTATCCATTTCATCACTCCTAGCACCCCATATACTATAATAATTATATCAAAATAAAATTTAAAAAGCAATTATAAAAAATAACTACTTTACACAAAAAAAGATTTAACCTAATGTTAAATCTAACAGTTGCCACCACAATCACAACTACTTTTTTCATCAATAACTAAATTACCATTTAAAACTTCAATAATTTCTTTTTTAGATAAAGTTTTTCCAATTTACTATTATTTAAAGAGACATTAAACATCAACTTCCATATATTCACCTTCCTCTTTATTATATAGAAATTCATCTATATTTGTTACATTTTTAATGTATAGAAGATTATCTATAATTAGTCAATAAAAAAAATCACATATGTGAAATTTCTTCTTTTAATTTACAAATTACATCTGAAACTTGCTTTTTAGGAATACAAGCAACAAATCCACTTAAATCTTGTTCATTACCAAATGCTGGTCTTATAAAACCATACAAATTAATATTTTCAGCATCAACTACTTCAACCTTTATATATTTCATAGCCGTCCAAAACCCAACACCTTTTTTATAAACATCTTCATCTTTCTCATTAACTAAATAATATCCATTATTATTTAAATAACTAACAATAAATTCACTAGTTTTTTTACTATTTTCTACTTTAACTTCAAACTTAGTTCTACTAAATTTAGACTTTTTAACCAACATACCTAAAATAACAAATACAATTCCTATAAAAGCTATCATTATCTCTAAAGATATATCCAAACCAGAATTTAAAGATAATAAAATATAAGTTAAACTATACCCTAAAAAACATGAACCTATTATAAACATAATTTTCCTCCTTTATTTAACTGAAATTCCTCCAAAAACACATAAACAATCAATTGTTATAGTATTTCCGTCATTATTTTCACAACTATTTTCAATACCACCAAAAATTGGTGTTCCTTTTACTGTTACTTTTACATTCTCAGGAACTAAAATATCAATACCACCAAATAAACAAGAACACTTAATTACAACATCACTTTTTATAACAGCTTTTCTTAAATCCAAATCAATGCCACCAAAAATAGTAGTTGCTTCAGTTCCCTTAAATTCACCAACAATTTTATTCTCACTACCTGAAAAAATAGCTAAGTATTCACTTTTAGCAACTTTAAAATCTTTAGGTTTTTCAGCTAAAACAATAGCTAAACCAACAAATATAATAAACAGCGGTCCAATTAAACTCCAATCAACAATATCATTTGCTGCCAACAATAAAAACATCCCAATACTTAATCCTAAAGTACCACTAAACCATTCTCTTTTTAATATGCTAATTAAACTAGGAACAATTATAAACAAAGTCCACCAACCTTCAAAAAACAGATTAGCATTCCATAATTCCAAACTATTACCTAAAAATAATATACCAATAATAACAATAACAAATCCTAATAATTTACTTTTCATCTACTTACCTCCTAATTTAATTTTATCACAAATTAACTATAAAATAAACTTCTTATTTTTAAAATCATTTGAACACTGATTTAAAAACAATATTTTTTCTTCTTCAACATTAAAAATTAAATTAGCCAACAAACATACATCATCAAAATTAGAACTAAAATAATTATTTTGTAAATTTGCTAAAAACATCCTATCAATTTTTTCCTCATCATATATTTCACTTACAACATAATCAATTAGCCTACTAAAAAAAGTAATCGAATTATACCAAATAGAATCATCTAAAGTTCCATTCAAACTTCTAAACTCAATAGTGTTTGAATTATCAAATCCTTTTTCTAATTTTCTTTCTAAATCAAAATTAGAAATAACCGAAAAAAATAAATCTAAATCAATACTTTTAGTAAATTTAAATAAAGGAATTAAATTAAGACCAAACTTTTCTTCTATATAATATAAATCAACAATCATCTTAGATAATTCATCACTACTTAAAATAGCTCTTTTAATTAGTGAGTAATTACGTGTATATGGACAAGCATATTTATAAATACCATTTCTTATATTAGTATCATTATGTTTAGAAAAATCATAAATAACATTTTCAAAAACAGTCCATAATTTTAATAATCTTTTATAGTTTTTTATATCTCTTCCTAAAGTAGTTGTTCCAAAATGAACATGAGATCCCGTTTTCATATTTACAGAAGCACCTAAATCTTTTAAATAATTACACACATCAGTAATTTGTAAGAAACTACTATTATCCAAAATAGGACTTACTACTTCCCCACCTAAATAAATATCACCCATTTTTTGGATAACAGAAAAATCACTTACAACTTTCCATTGTGGTGGCAACGATTTTATTTTTTCTATTTCAATATTAGTAAACTCAATCTCAATTCCAAACTTAATTTTATCATTAAGCTTAAAATTTTTAATATAATAATTACTAACACCATTATCTAAGAATGTTTGCATAACATCACTCCTGATGAAATATTATACCACCAAACATCAAAATAGCAAAATACATTATAATATC
>CAYJEL010000051.1:0-7551 GCA_964369245.1 uncultured Muribaculaceae bacterium | reverse complement strand
AATAGAATGGTTGAACAAGCAACTAAAGAAGGAACAGAAATTGGATTGAAACAAGGGTTGAAAAAGGGTTTAGAACAAGGAATTGAACAAGGAATTGAACAAGGAATTGAACAAGGAATTGAACAAGGAATTGAACATGGTTTAGAAAAAGGAATTGTGCAAAAAACAAAAGATGTTATCAATAATATGATTGCATTGGATATTGATTTACAAACTATTTCGAAGGTGACAGGTTTAAGTATTGATGATATAAAAAATATAAAGTGAGTTATTCACTTTTTTTAATTTTATTAATTTCATCATTGATAATACTTTTAACTTTATTAAGTAATTCTATTTCATCGGTATTTTTTTTATTTTCAATTAATTCTTGTTGATTGGAATTAGTGATTAATATTTGTCCTATCATTTCTAACCAGTTGCCTATATTGTTTTGTTCAGTTGAAGTTAAATCATTGATTAATAAAAAGGCTATTACAATTCCAGTTGTAGTAAAGATTGAAGCAGGTATGTCATCTAAAAATGATTTATTCATGTTTAATTATATTAATTTATTTAATAAATATGTGACTACAGTTTTAATTTCGTGATATAATTATGAGAGGACGTGATACTGATGGATTTAAGTTTTTTAAATAAAGAACAAAAAAAAGCTGTTTTAAAAACAGAAGGACCTTTATTAATTTTAGCTGGTGCTGGTAGTGGTAAAACTAAAGTCTTAACTACTAGAATAGCTTATTTAGTTTTAGAAAAAAATGTTGAACCTGAAAATATTTTAGCTATTACTTTTACTAATAAAGCAGCTAAAGAAATGAAGGAAAGGATTTTTGATTTAATTGGACCTTTGTGTTATGAAATGCAAATATCGACATTTCATTCTTTTGGTCTTCGTATTATGAAAAAACATGCTACTATGTTGGGTTATTCTAAAAATTTTAATATTTTAGATAGTGACGATAGTAATAATTTGATTAAGACAATTATTAAAGATTTTAATTATGATATTGATTATAAAGTTGTAAAAAACATTATTAGTAGTAATAAGAATGCTTTGGTGGATGCCTTTTCATATGAAAGGTTTGTAAGTAATGACTTAGAAAAAGATGTTTATGAAATATACAAAAAGTATGAAGAAAAATTAAAATTAAATAATTGTTTGGATTTTGATGATTTGTTGATGTTGCCAATTGTTTTATTTAAAAAAAATCCTAAAATATTAAAAGAGTATCAAGAACAGTATAAATATATTTTAATTGATGAGTATCAAGATACTAATGAAGCTCAGTATTCCTTAGCTAAAATGATAAGTGCGAAATATTTGAATATTTGTGTTGTTGGTGATGATAGTCAATCTATTTATTCTTGGCGTGGTAGTAATTATAAAAATATTTTGAATTTTGAAAAAGATTATAGGGGTTGTAGTACTATTTTGTTGGAACAAAATTATCGTTCTACTAAAACTATTATTAATGCTTCTAATGATGTTATTAATAATAATAAGATGAAAAAAGATAAAAAGTTGTGGACTGATAACGAAGATGGGGAGAAGGTTGTTAATTATAAGGCTGTTGATGAAAAAGATGAAGCTTTTTATGTAGCTAATAAAATTAATGAATTAATTGATGAAGGATATGATTATAAAGATATTGTAGTTTTATATAGAACTAATGCACAATCTCGTACTTTTGAAGAACAATTTTTAATTGCTTCTATTCCTTATAAAATTATTGGTTCAACTAATTTCTATGGTCGAAAAGAAATAAAAGATATTTTAGCTTATTTGAAATTGATTTATAATCCTAATGATGATACATCTTTTTTAAGGGTAATTAATACTCCTAAACGTAAAATTGGAAAAGTTACTATTGATAATATTAAGAAGTATGCTTATGAAAATAATTGTTCTTTATATAATAGTATTGTTGGTGGTAAGGAATTTGAATTTAAGGTATTGATTGAATATTTTAGAAGTATTAAGGATAATGTTTTATTAACGGAGTTGGTTGAAGAAATTTTAAATAAGAGTGGTCTTAGAAAAGAATTAGAACTTGATGATATGGGTAGGGTTGAAAATTTAGAGGAGTTTAAATCTATTTGTTATCAATTTCAAGAAAATTATGGTATAATTACCTTAGAAGATTTTTTGGATGAGGTTAGTTTAATTACTGATTTAGAAAAATTGGAAGTTAGTGATAATAATGTTACTTTAATGACTATTCATTTATCTAAAGGATTAGAATTTAAGTTTGTTTTTATAGTTGGACTTGAAGAAAGTATCTTTCCTCATTTTAATTCTTTTGGAAATGAAGAAGCTTTGGAAGAAGAAAGAAGACTTATGTATGTAGCTATGACTAGAGCTCGTTTAAGATTGTGGCTTTTGAACACTAGTTCTAGATTAATTTATGGGAATAGAAGTGCTAATAAGGATAGTCGATTTATAAAAGAGATTGATTCTAAACATTTTAATCATATTAGTGTTAAAAATATTAATATCAATGGTGATATTGAATATCATTTAGGTGAAAAAATTTTATTTGATTTATATGGTGTTGGTATTATTGTTGGTATTGATGATAAAACATTAACGGTTGCTTTTAGTGCTAAATATGGTGTGAAAAAATTAATCAAAGGTCATAAAAATATAAAAAAGATATAGGAGGATATTATGGATAGTGTAATTAATTTTTTTAATGAAGTTTCTGAAAATATTAAAGCTTTTTTTATAGAACATGGGCAAAATCCTTTTTTATGGATAGGTATTATTATTTTAGGACTTATTGTTTTTGAATATTTGTATGGGAGGTTAAATAATGAAAAATAGTATTGATTTAGTAAAATTATATAAGGATATGGAAAGTTATGTTGATAAAACAATTGTTGTTGAAGGATGGATTAGAAATCATCGTAAACAAAAAGAGTTTGGTTTTATTGATTTTTATGATGGTACAGCATTTAAATCTATTCAAGTTGTTTATGATGATAAGTTAAGTAATTTTGAAGATATATCTAAGTTTAGAAATGGTTCAGCCATTAGGGTTGAGGGTAAATTAATTAGATCTTTAGGAAAAGGTCAATCATATGAAATTGCATTAAGTGATGCTTTATTATTAGGTGATTGTGATGAGGATTATCCTATGCAACCAAAAAGACATACTAAAGAGTTTTTAAGAGAAATGGCTTATTTAAGACCGCGTACTAATTTATTTCAAGCAGTATTTAGAATAAGAAGTGAAGCTTCTATGGCTATTCATTCTTATTTTAATAGTAATGGTTATGTATATTTTCATGCTCCTATTTTAACGGCGTCTGATTGTGAGGGTGCTGGTGAAATGTTTAGGGTAACTACTTTAGATGATTTAAAAGAAGATGTATCAAAAGATTTCTTTGGTAAAAAAACTTCTTTAACTGTTTCTGGGCAGTTACAAGCAGAAACTTTTGCTTTAGCTTATAAAAAAACTTATACATTTGGACCTACTTTTAGAGCAGAGAATTCTAATACTAAAACTCATATGTCTGAATTTTGGATGATTGAACCGGAAATTGCTTTCTGTGATTTAGATGGTGACATGGAAATAATTGAAAGTATGTTAAAATATGTAGTTAATTATATATTAGAAAAATGTCCTTCTGAAATAGAATTTTTAAATAATTTTGTGGATAATAGTTTACTTGAAAAATTAAATAATCTTGTTAAAAGTGATTTTACAAAAATTACTCATCACGATGCAATTGAATTATTAATTAATAGTGGTAAAGACTTTGAGTTCAAACCTAAACAAGGTGAGGATATTGCTAAAGAACATGAAAAGTTTTTAACAGAACATTTCAATGGTCCAGTATTCCTTACTGATTGGCCTAAGGATATAAAAGCTTTTTATATGAAACTCAATCCAGATAATAAAACTGTAGCAGCTGTTGATTTAATTGTTCCTGGTAGTGGGGAATTAGTTGGTGGTTCGCAAAGAGAAGAAGATTTGGATAAGTTAATTGCTAGAATGAAAGAAATGGATGTATCAGAAGAAGAATTATATTGGTATATTAATTTAAGACGTTTTGGTGGTTGTGTTCATTCTGGATTTGGTATGGGATTTGAAAGATTAATTATGTATTTAACTGGTGTTGAAAATATAAGAGATGTTATTCCTTATCCAAGAACCCCAAACAATTGTGAATTTTAATGTGTAAATGTGAACAATAAAGAGTGGTTTTATCTTTATTGTTTTTTTGTTTTGTGATATTATATTATTAAAAGAGGTTGATGATATGCCAAGTCGTATGGAAAAATATTATAAAAAGGATAAAGTTGAATACAGTCGAACTGAAAAAAACAAAAAGACTTATGATGAATCTTATGATGTTAAGAATTTAAAAGAAATTGAGAATTTTTCCCCATCTTTAAAAGAGAGTAAAATTAATTATGATATTTTAAGGGAGATGATTGAAAAGAAGTCTGAACCTAAAGAAGAAATAAAAGTAGTTAAAATTACAGAAGAGATTGATGTTAAAAATTATGATTTGAATGATATTATTGTTAAAGCTAAAACTGAGAGACCTGATGAAGATAGTATTTATAAAAAGGTTAATTTAGAAAATACTAGTAATGTTGATATTGAAAATATTATAAATGAAATTTCTAATGATTTGGAACAAGAAGGTGATGATTTAATAGCTGACTTGAATATGGAAGAAACAAGAAAAATTGAAGAAAAAGAAATTGATAAATCTTTTTATACTTCATCTTTTGAACTTTCTAAGGAAGATTATGAAGATGATGATTTTGTCCCTAAGAAATCTAATTGGTTATTAATAATATTTTTGTTTATATTAATTACTAGTTTAGTTGTTTTAATTTCTTATGGAATTTATTATTTATTAAATAGTTAAAATGTGTAGTGTTTTTTAGTTTAAATACTACTTTTTTTATTGTTTTTTATATGTATATAGTTTATAATATTAATCAAGGTGAAGTGCATGAAAACGATTGTTAAAGTGAGTAATTTAAATTTTAAATATCGTGAAAAGATAGTATTTAATAATCTTAATATGAATATTAAAAAAGGTATAATAACTTCTATTATTGGTTGTAATGGTAGTGGTAAAAGTACGCTTGTTAAAATTTTATTAGGTTTACTTAAGTTTGATGGTGAGATACATATTGATAATCAAATTTTGGTTAAAAATTCTGTTCGAGATATTAGAAAAGATATAGGTGTTGTTTTTTGTAACCCTGATAATCAATTTGTTGCTGAAACGGTTATGGATGATATTGCGTTTACTTTAGAAAATATGAATTGTGAAAAAAAATTAATTAAAAAGAAAGTTTTAAGTATTGCTGAGTATATTGGAATTAGTGATATTTTGGAAAAAAATCCTCATGAATTATCGGGAGGACAAAAGCAGTTGGTAGCCTTTGCTAGTGCTCTTGTACATGATCCAAAGTTATTAATTTTGGATGAAGCTTTAACAATGATTGATAGTGAAGTAAAAAAGGTAATTTATAGTTTATTATTGGATCTTAAGAAGAAGGGTTTGTCAATTGTAATTATTACCCATGATATGGAAGAAACTACTATTAGTGATGAGATAGTTGTTTTGAATAATGGAGTTTTATTATATCAAGATAAAAAGGAAGTTATATATAAAATGGAAAAGGAATTAAATGAACTTGGTTTTATTTTACCATTTATGGTTGAAATTTCTAATAGGTTGATATTTTATAATTTGATTGATGAAATTTTTTATGATATGGAATTGTTGGTGAATAAATTATGGAAGTAAAATTAGTAGATGTTAATTTTAGTTATAATGAAAATACACCTTTAGAAAAAAAAGTTTTAAATAATATTAATTTGGTTCTAGAAAAAAATAAGATTCATGGTATTGTTGGTAGAAGTGGTAGTGGAAAAACGACGTTAATTGAGTTGATAAGTATTTTATCTTTACCAACTAGTGGTAATATTCATTTAGGTAGTAAAGTTATTAATTCTATGAGAAAAATAGATAATATTAATTTACTTAGAAAAAAAATTGGTTTTGTTTTTCAATTTCCAGAAGAACAAATTTTCTCTAAAACTGTTCGTAAAGAAATTGAATTTGGGTTAAGTATGTTTTCTAAAAATGAGGAATTAGTTGATAAGTGTGTTAGTGAAGCTATTAAAATGGTGGGTTTGCCTGAATCATTTTTGGATTTAAATCCATTTAATTTAAGTAATGGTGAAATGAGAAAAGTTGTTTTGGCTTCTATTTTAGCTAGTAATCCTAGGTTATTAATTTTAGATGAACCAACTGTTGGATTAGATAATTTAAGTAAAGAAAATTTAATTAGTGTTTTACGTGATTTAAAGAATAAGCATAAGAAAACTATTATAATTGTTTCTCATGACAGTGATTTTATTCATAAAATATGTGATAATGTGGTAGTGTTATCTAATGGTGAAGTGGTTTTAAGTGGAAATAAATATGATGTTTTTACGAATGATAGTATTTTAAACTACGGAGTTACTTTACCTAAGATAATTGAGTTTGAAAAGATGGTTATTGAAAAAAAAGGTGTTAAATTAGGGTATCGTGATGATATTAATGATTTGATGAAAGATGTGTATCGTTGTGTTAAATAAAGTGATGATAGGTAGATATTATCCTATTGAATCTTTAGTTCATCGATTACATCCTTTAACTAAAGTTTTATGTACATTTTTATTTACTATTATCATATTTTTTAGTGTCGATATTATTTTTAATATAATTGTTTTTATATTATTATTGTTGGTTTTGTTGTTTTCTAATATTCCTATGAATTTATATTTGCGAATGATTTTATCTATGAAGTGGTTTTTATTATCTATATTTTTATTTAATTTGTTGTTGGATGTTTCTTTTTGGTTTTCTTTGATAACTATTCTAAGAATAATATATTTATCTTTGTATAGTTCTGTTTTAACTTTAACAACCCCACCAACTGAAATAAATTTTGGTTTGTGTTATTTATTAAGTCCTTTGAAAATTTTGAAGGTTCCTGTTAATCAAGTATCTTTATCTATTACGTTAGCTATTAGATTTATTCCTTCAATATTAGATAGTGCTTCTAGAATTTTGAAAGCTCAAGCTAATAGAGGGGTTGATTATTATAATTCTTCTTTTAAAGGTAAAATTGTTGCACTCAAATCTTTAATTGTACCAATGTTTGTTTTAACTTTAAAAAAAGCTGATGATTTAGCTGATAGTATGGAAACAAGATTGTATGATATAAATGCTAATAGGGTTAATTTCAGGGAAAATAAATGGGGGTATATTGATAGTTGTTTAGTTATGTTTCATGTATTGTTATTAATATTTGTAGTTAGGAGTTTGTTTATATGAGATATTTAATGTCTGTTTCTTATGATGGTTCTTTGTTTAAAGGTTATCAAAAGCAAGTAAAGGAAAGAACTGTTCAAGGAGAGATAGAAAAAGTTTTAAAAAAAATTAGTAATAAGGTTATATCTATTCATGCATCAGGTAGAACTGATGCTGGTGTACATGCTTTAAATCAAAAAATTCATTTTGATTTAG
>CAYJEL010000050.1:0-7710 GCA_964369245.1 uncultured Muribaculaceae bacterium | reverse complement strand
ATTTAATCATATTTCACCTCCTCATAAGTTATATAGGACATAAATTTATGATTTCCTTTTAATCATTAAAAAAATATTATTTTATACTATTTCTAAATCTAGTTAAAACAATATTTTTATTCTTACCATCAACACCTTCAATTATATCTGTTTGATATAAAAAAGGATAATTTTTCTTTAATAAAAAACTAATACAATAAGTAAATCTAAATAAACTACTAAATAAAAAACTATTATCTTTAAAACTATTATAAATAGATTCAAAAACACCCTCAAATTAAAAAGTATAATGACACAATCAGTACTTTTATTAAAATTATAAAAAGATAACAAATATAAGCATTTATTATCTTCTCATACATCTATTATTAAAATTTTTTACGTAATTTTTTCTCTAATTCAGATAAAGAAGGCATATTAACTTTTCCAAAATCATTACAATTTGTTAGAAATCCAATATCTATAACTTTAAGATTACTCATTTCAATAACTTTTATTTTTTCACAGGACCCGAACACACGAACTCCAACCTTATCAACATTTGGTAAGTTTATTATTTGTAAATTTTTACTATAACAAGCAAAATAATTACCTATTTCCTTAGCACAAGGAATATCAACTTCTTCAAGTTTAATATTTGCTTCCAAACAATTATGTCCCATATATATCGCAATTGGTAGTCTAAGAATTTTCAAATCTAAATTATTAGTTAAAAAAGAATTTTCTACAATTTTAACTTTATTCATAGATATCTCTTGTAATGAAATGTTTTCATCTAAAAAATCTTTTCCTATTCTTTTCACATTATTATTAATATATTTTATTATTTCATTTTTATTATTTATAACAATTTTTATTGGTTCACATAGTTCTTTAAAAATTACAATTACTTTTAATATGTCATCTTTTTCAACACATATTCTACTTATATTACGATGTAATCTCGTAAAAGAATCTTCACCATTGCTTGTCAAACATCTAATTTGTTTATTTACCAAATCAATTAAGTAATTTTCTACCAAAATATATTTTTCTCTTTCTAATTGATAAGGTATATTGTTTTTTATAATTATGTTATCAGGACAATAATATGTTCCATCATCCTCCAAAGTGTATTTATAGTATTTTCCATCAGTCGCTCTATAGTAATTTTTTAAATCAAATTCAGGAATATTATTACTATTAGTTATATTAAGTTTATATTCTTGTTCAAATGATTTTCTTAAGCCCACAATAATATTATTTAAATTATTTCCAAAGGTAGCATCAGGATTATTTACCGTATGATTATATCTATTCTTAATCGATACATCATTTACTCCACCTTTATAAAATTGAATACTTATTACTGAAGTTCCATATTCATCTTGCCTTGTTGGTTTATCTCTTCTTTTAATTTCTGCTATGTTATCTTTAACAGCAAAAAAAACATAACATTCACTCAAACGATCTTTATTCTCAATTGTGCATAAAACCTCTTTTTCTTCATAAAACTTTCTAAAAGACTGAATATCTTCTTCAGTATGACACTCATATAAAGTATAACCAGCTTTTTTCATTAATTCAAAAGGATTTTCTGTTACACATATTTCATCATTATTATAAGTAGCTATTAAAGAATATATATACTCTCTAAACCTTTCTATTGAACCAGCTTCAATTATATCACGTACCAAAAATCTATGATTATAAAAATTTTTACTTAAAAGTTCAAATAGTAAGCCTTCTTTTTCCAATAATGTAGGAAATAAACTACGACACAATTTAGACATATCTTCACCATAATATTTTTTAATATTTTTTAAATCATTTTTCATTTATACCACCATCAATAATATGTTTTTACAGTTATCCCTAATAAAAGTTCACGGCTTTAACACCAAGATTTATAATTAATATCAATTTTATAACTTGTAAAATTTCCTCAGATTAAGAAGTATAATACCACATATAATTTACTAATTCAAATTTTTAATCAAAACAATAATAACAATTAATAAAGGTAAAGAAAATATAAAACCTAAAAACCCAAATAAATAACTACCTATTAAAAAAGAAACAATAATTAAAAGTGGATGAACCTTTAAACTTTTAGAATACACCAAAGGATTAATTATAACATTATCCAGTAAATTACAAATAATTACCATAAATATACATAAAGGGGAATTAAAAGTGATTAAAGCTAAAAAACTAACAACAAAATTACCAAAAAAAGGAATTAAATTTCCAACACTAGCTATAACAGCAATCAACAAAAAATGAGGATGACCAATTAAAAAATAAAGAACTAAATATTCAAAAAAAGTTATTAATATAATCAAAGAAAAACCATTGAAATACTTTCTAATCTCACTATTTATAATAAAACTCATTTTTCTCTTATTAAAAAATTCTATAATTTTATCCATATCACATAAAAAATAAAAACAAGTAATTAAAGTTAATACAAAATTACTAATAATATTAACAGTAATTTCAAGTGTAGCAAAGGGATTAGCTAACAAACTATTAATTATATAATCTATTAAAATATCAATAACCTCACTCACTAATATAAAATCAAATGACAAAGCTTTTAAATAACTATTAAAAACACTAAGTAAATCAGTTAACTGATAAAATATATCAAATAAATTAAAACAAATAATAAAAATAATAAATAATAAAAGAACAATTAAAATAAAAGTTCCTAAAAACTTAGGAACATATCTAGTTATTTTATTAAGCAAAGGATAAAATAAATAAGCTAAAGTAAAACCAAAAATAACTGGTTGTAAAACATTAAAAAATACATCAAAAAAACTAATCAATAAATCTTTACTATTGTATAAACAAAATATAACAACAGAAATTAAAGATAATTTAATTAGTTTAATCAAAACAATCACTCACTCTCAAGAATAATAGTTACTGGACCATCATTTATAATATTAACTTCCATATCACTACCAAATATTCCTGTACTAAGGGATATATTATATTTTAAAATTTCATCATTAAAATAATTATATAAGATAATAGCTTCATCACCTTTTAAAGCATTAATATAGCTTGGTCTATTACCTTTTTTACAATCACCATAAAGCGTAAATTGAGAAACACTTAAAACCTCTCCACCTACATCTAATATCGATTTATTCATTATATGAGATTCATCATTAAATATTCTTAAGTTAACTAATTTTTTAACAAACTTAGATACAATCATCTCGTCATCACCATGAGTAAAGCTAACTAAAACTACAAGTCCAAAATTAATTTTACCTACTAATTTTCCATCTACTGAAACACTAGATTTTTTACTTCTTTGTACTACAATTTTCACTTAATCAACCTTTGAACTTCCACTATATCGCTTACCATATCTAAATCATTCATATACTTAACCAAAACTTCCTTAGAAGGTGTTGAAACAGTTAACTCATAATTATTATTAGATAAAGTTTTAATACTTTCAATTGTTAATAAAGTATTATTACTTTTAGCTACAATATCCATTAAAACATTATCTACAGCTCTTATTATTATACTAGTTATATATTTCTTATCCATATCCATATTCCATTCAACATCAATAAAACGATCATATAAATCATCAACATTAGGACAACTCATACGATGAACAGTAATACCTGCAGATTTAGAAATATACCCAATAATTCTATCACCCTTTACAGGTTGACAACACTGCGCTACATTAACCTTAATATTATCAATACCTTTAACAATAATATCATTTTTAATATTAGGAGCAACTATTTTTTTATCTTGAGTTCTTTTTAAAATAATCTCTTCTTTAGAAACCTCTTCCTTATAAAAAACTTGACTTAACTTAGTTTTACCACTACCTAGATTAATATATAATTCATTTAAATCACTAATTTTTAAATGAGTTAAAATTTTATTAATATTTTCATCATCAAAAAAATCATTATGAGTAATCTTATTTTTTCTTAACTCTTTTAATAATAAATCCTCACCTTTTTTTACATAATCTTCTTTAGCAATCTTACTAAAATAGGATTTGATTTTATTCTTAGCTTGAGCAGTTTTAACAATATTTAACCATTCTGTTTTAGGATTAGAACTTTTATTAGTATTTATTTTAATAATATCATTACTTTGTAATTGATAATTCAAAGGAACAATACTACCATTTACAATAGCCCCAATCATAGTATCTCCAACTTTACTATGAACTCGATATGCAAAATCAATTGGAGTTGAACCAACAGGCAACTCAATAACATCACCTTGAGGAGTAAACACATAAACACAATCATTTAAAGCATCTTCCTTAACAGAAGCTACAAAATCTTCCTCACTACCTTCTTCTTTTAATTCATTAATAACCTGCAAAAATTGTAACTTAGATGCAATATCATTTTGCATACTCTTTTTACCTTCTTTATAAGACCAGTGAGAAGCAATACCATTTTCAGCAATCTTATCCATTTCATAAGTTCTAATTTGAATCTCAAATATCATCGATTCAACCCCAAAAACAGTTGTATGTAAAGATTGATACATATTAGTCTTAGGCATAGCTACATAATCCTTAAACCGTTTAGGAATAGGTTTAAACTTAGAATGAATAGCACCCAATACTTGATAACACTGCTCTTCAGTTTTAACAAAAACTCTTAAAGCTAATAAATCATATATATCACTAAAAGAACGTCCCTTATCTAATTTCTTAAAAATACTATAAATACTTTTACTTCTACCTTTTATTTCATGAGAAACCCCAATATCATTTAAAATTCCAGATACAATATTAATCATTTCCTCAACATAATTATCACGTTCAGATTTTTTATTGTTTAATTTTTCAACTATTTGATAATAAGCATCAGGTTTTAAATATCGTAAAGATAAATCTTCTAACTCACTTTTAATAGAACTAATACCTAATCTATGAGCTATAGGAGTTAAAATATCCAAAGTCTCTTTAGCATTTTTTTTCTGACTTTTTTCAGATAAAGCCCAAATAGTTCTCATATTATGTAATCTATCTGCTAACTTCAAAATAATAGCCCTAACATCTTTAGTCATACCAACTAAAATTTTTCTTTGATTAGCTATAATAGTTTCATTCTCACCACTAAAATTCAATTTATTAATTTTAGTTAAACTCTCAACTAAAGTAGCAACCTCATCATTAAACAACAATGAAATTTCTTCCTTAGTAACCTCACAATCTTCAATAGTATCATGTAATAATGAAGCACAAATACAATTACAATCAGCTTTTATACCAGATAAAATATAAGCTACATTTAAAGGATGAATAATATATTCTTCTCCACTCATTCTCCTTTGCCCAAAATGTTTTTCTTTAGCAAACAAAAATGCCTTATCTACTAATTTTAATTCATCTTCTTTTAAATAATCTAATTTTTTAACCAAATCATTAAAATCATTAATTTGTTTTTTATCTCGCATATACTCACATACCTTCTATAATTGGATTTGTTTCATTATCTCTTAATTTATTTTTTAAATAAGTATCAATTGCCACATAATCAACATTTAATATATCACTAACAATTTCATACATTAACAAATTATTAGCTTTTTCCCACTTTGACTCCTTTAAATAATTCCATATATCTTCTTTTTTAATATAAAAGAAGCCTAATCTACGAAATTCCTTAGTTCTAGTTACCAAAGCAGGCTTTAAATGTTCATATAAATCCCTCTCAGTTTTAAAATTTCTCATAATAGTCCTCCTAAAATTAAAAATCATTACATATATTATATAAAATATTTATATAATTTAAAAGGTGAAATATGAAAAAAAATAAATTTATAAAATCAACACTTATATTAATTATAGGTGGATTCATTACAAAACTACTAGGAATGATCATAAAAATTACCATAACAAGAAACTTAAACTCAGAAGCAATGGGTATTTATTCTTTAATAAATCCCACTTTTATATTACTTATATCACTTGCTACACTAGGTCTTCCAACAGCAATTTCTAAAATCATAAGTACAAAAAAACATAACAACAAAAATATTTTATTTTCATCATTACTTATTACAATTTTTCTAAATATAATATTATTTTTTATAATACTATTTTCAGCTAAATTCATATCAACAAACTTATTAAACGAACCAAGAACATTTTACTCAATTTTATCAATTGCTTTTGTTCTACCTTTTATAAGTATTTCATGTATATTAAGAGGCTATTTTTTTGGAAAAGAAAAATTCTTCCCCCATGTTTTATCAAATATATTAGAAGATGTCACAAAATTAATAACAATAATATTATTTCTACCATTTTACTTAACTAAAGGAATAGAATTCGCAACAGCCTTTTTAGTTTTAACAAACATAATAAGCGAAGTAACAACAATAATAATATTACTAATATTTTTACCTAAAAAAACAAAAATAAAAAAAATAGATTTATCTTTTAATAAATACAATATAAAATCAATATTAAACATAAGTTTACCTACTACAGGTAGTAGATTAATAGGCGCTTTAGGAATGTTTATAGAACCAATCCTAGTCACAACAATATTATTAAATATAGGTTACTCAAACCAATATATAATAACAGAATACGGTATTTTAAATGGTTATGTGGTCCCACTAATATTACTACCATCATTTTTTACCCTAGCCATATCCCAAGCTCTACTTCCAATAGTAAGCAATAACTTTGCCAATAAAAATATAAAACATTTAAAAAACAAAATTAAACAAGCTATTTTAATTTCACTAGCAATAGGAATTCCAACAACTCTAATATTTATCCTAATACCAGAAATACCTTTAAAATTAATATTCAATACCACAGAAGGAATTAATTATATAAAAATACTAGCTCCAATATTTCTAATATTTTATGTTCAAGCACCACTCACAAGTTGCATGCAAGCCATGAATATGGCCAAAGAAGCAATGTATGGAACTCTAATAGGAATTATAATAAAGATAATTATCCTAACTATAACCCTACCACTTAAAATAGGCCTATGGCCACTTGTAATATCTAGTACCATAAATGTTTTATACGTAACTATACATCATATACATTCAGTAACAAAAAAAATTAAGAGCCTATCTTAACTTTTCATTATATAACCTAATTAACAATCACTAACTATTTCATAATTATAATTATAATCACTAACTGAAACACTAACGTTTAACTTTTGATTTTCTTCAGATAAATTATTAATAAATTCACTTGTTAAAAATCCAGAAGTAGCTAAAGAATTAATAGATACACAATAACTATTACCATTTACTTTAGCAAAATCATTAACATTATCATTAACATATGCCTTAGCTTGAGTTAAAATTATTTCCTTACTAGACTCATCAATTTGGTTTTCAGAATCCCTAACAATATTTAATATTGCTGGAAATGCAATAATTGCAATTAAAGACAATATTATAATAACTGCAATCAACTCAACTAATGTAAAACCATTTTTATATATACATTTCATACTATCACCTACTATAATTTTAACAAAATAATAAAAAAAAAACAACTAATTAAGCTGCTTTTACTTCTTTTCCTTTATAAGTTGAACATTTTGCACAAACTCTATGAGGTCTAGTAGGTTCACCACATTTTGGACAATTAACTGTTGCATTTTCAGTTATTTTGTAATGAGTTCTTCTTTTTCTTCCACGAGTTTTACTAACTTTTCTAAATGGTACTGCCATTTA
>CAYJEL010000049.1:0-7821 GCA_964369245.1 uncultured Muribaculaceae bacterium | reverse complement strand
GAACTGTTTTAGATATGAATAATATAATGCAGATGTTTGTATGGATACCAAGATACAATTATGACGCTTCAACTATAGTAAATGCTCAAACAGCTATTGATGTAGAATTTGTTGGAATTAATGAAGAAGCACATCCAGCATTTACATTTGGAGAAGAGAATTTAAATGGATTATGGATAGGTAAATTTGAAATGGCTAGTACTGAAAATAGAATTGTACCTAATGTAAATTCAATGAGTAACTTAAATTATGTTACTATGTTTAATAATGTTTACAGTATCAATAATACTAATGGATTGGATAGTAGTAGTGACGTACATATGATTAAGAATACTGAATGGGGCTTAATGACATATTTCTCGCAATCAAAATATGGAGTTTGTAATAGTGATGGAACATGTACAAATAAAGTAACGAATAATAATTATATTGAATCATTAGATAATTATAATATTACAACTGGATGTGGAGGAACAGATGCTCCAGTTATTGGAGTTTGCTCTGAAAATAATAAATGGAATACAAGTAATGGAATTAAAGCATCTACTAATCATAATATAACAGGGATTTATGGTGCAGCTGGAGGCAGATGGGATGCAACAATGGCTGTTATGAAAAATATTGATGGAACTATTGGAATATCATTGTCTGGTTTCACAGAAATGCCAGATAGTAAGTATTATGATTTATATGATTATAATGCTGATGAAAGTGAATTTGCAAATCATCCTGGATTAAAAGGCGATGCAATAGTAGAACTTAATGCTACTTATGAAACTTATAATAGTATTTATGAGAGAATGCCTAATTATAATTATGATTTAGCGTTATTTTTTGGAGAGAGTAATATAAATAATGTGGATTGTAATTGGCTCATGCGAGGTGGGCATGCACATATTTATGATGAGGGTAAAGGTGTTTCACAAAGTGGTATTTTTGCTCACACTGCCGTTGATGGTAAAATTCGTATTATTATGAGTACTCGTGCTGTAATAGCGCCTTAAACAAGATTTTATATCTTGTTTTTTTGTTATATTATGTGTTAAAATTATATATAGAATAGGAGTGTATTTGTATGAAAGGTTTTACGTTGATTGAATTATTAGCGGTAATTATTATTTTGGCGATTGTTGCTTTGATAGCAACTCCAATAATTTTAAATGTAATAGAAGATTCTAGAAATTCAGCTAATATGTCACAAGCTGAAATATTATATTCTGGAGCTCAAACTTTGTATGCTAGTAGTATATTAAATGATAGTTTGAGTGATAAATTTGATGGAATAGAAGAACTATATAGTTTATTAGAAACAACAAATAAAAAACCAGAATATGGAACATTAAAAATAGATAGTAGTGGTAAAATAATGTTTGCTACTTACATAGATGGTAAGTGTTATAGTTCAGTTGAAGGAGAATCTGGTTTAAAAGTAGAAGAAATGGAAAACCCTTTAGATTGTGCACCTAAATCACAATATAAAGATTTAATATTAAATGGTAATGATCCAGTAGTAAATGCAGGGTTAATACCGGTTACTATTTCTAACGATGGAACAGTAACAGTAGCTGATACAACTTTAGAATGGTATAATTATAATTCAAAATTATGGGCAAATGCAATTTCTTTAAATGTTGGTGTTAGTAATCCTAATGTAGGTGATGTTTTAACTGATTCTCAAATACAAGGATACTATGTATGGATACCAAGATATGAGTATAAAATATTTGATGTTGATACTAGCAGTGATCAAGGAGAAGAACAAGAAATTGAAATAAAATTTGTAAGTAATACCACTGCTAAAAAAACAGAAGTAATTTTAGGAGAATTTTATACTCACCCAGCTTTTACTTTTGGTGACGATGAGCTTAGTGGTTTATGGGTTGGAAAATTCGAAGTTTCTGGCACTGTTGATAATATGAAAGTATTGCCTAATGCCACTTCATTATCTGATGTAACAATTTCTAATTTTTTCTATGGTATGGCTAAAATTGATGGAGTAGATTTTAATGGAAATGTAGTTAGTCAATATACACAATTAAAAAATATTGGTGCTCACACTATTAAAAATATGGAATGGGGAGCTACTGCTTATTTATCTCATTCTAAATATGGTATAAATGGCAAAGTTAGACTTAACAATTATAATAATAATAATTTATATAAAACTGGTTGTGGTGCACTATATGATAATAAAAATGTTACAATGATTTGTGAACTAAAGTATGGTAATGAGGAATCTTATCCACAAAGTACGACTGGAAATATTAGTGGTATTTTCGATATGTCTGGTGGAGCTTATGATTATGTAATGGCTTTTCAAGTTAATCAACAATCTCAAAGTAGTGGTTTTAATTTTGAATTTTTTGATGGGAGTAACATTAATTATTATGATCAATATTCTTATGGTGATATGACTGATTCTTATGAGCGAGGAGTGTTTGGTGATGCAACTAGAGAAGTTACAGGTTGGTATGATAATAATAAACTTTTTGTTAGTTTAGCAGGTTCTTATAATTATGATTGGTTTATTAGAGGTGGCAGGCCTTCGTTCCCAACTGAAAATGGTTTGTTTGCTTTTAACAGAAGTGCAGGAGGAGAAGGGCTTATTTATGGTTCTAGAGTCGTACTCGTTAATACAAATTAGTTATATTTTATATAACTTTTTTTATTATTCTTTGACTTTGATTATATATATATAGTATAATTTTATTGGGTGATAAAATGGGACTTTTTGATAAGTTAAAAAATATATTTAATACTCATGATAAGAGTGAGTTAAATGATTATTCTAAAGGATTAGAAAAAACTAATAAGGAATTTGTAAATAAAATTTCTTTATTAAATAGTAAATATAAAAAAGTAAGTGATGAATATTTTGAGGATTTGGAAGAAATATTTATTATGGCTGATATTGGTGTTAATACGGTGATGGATTTTATTGATAAATTAAAAAAACGTGTTAAAAAAGAAAATATTGTAGATTCTAAAGATTTGATGGATATTATTATAGATGAGATGTTTGTAATTTATGTTAATAATGATATTATTGTTAATAAGATAAATTATAACAAGCAAGGACCAACTATTTTATTATTTGTAGGTGTTAATGGGGTTGGTAAAACTACTTCTATAGGTAAGATTGCATATAAGTTAAAAAATGAAGGTAAAAAGGTTTTATTAGTGGCTGGTGATACTTTTAGAGCTGGGGCTGTTGAACAATTAAAAGAATGGGGAAGAAGAATAGATTGTGATGTAGTATATAGTGAGAGTACAGATGCTGCTTCTGTTGTTTATGATGGTTTATCTAAAGCTAGTGAATATGATGTTGTTTTAATTGATACAGCAGGTAGGTTACAAAATAAGGTTAATTTAATGAATGAATTAGATAAGATTAATAAAGTTATTGATAGAATAATTCCTGGTGCTCCTCATGAGACTATGCTTGTTATTGATGCAACTACTGGTCAAAATGGTATTAGTCAAGCAATTAGTTTTAAGGAAATAACTAATATAACTGGTATCGTATTAACTAAGTTAGATGGTACTGCTAAAGGTGGTATTGTTTTAGCTATTAAAGAACGTGTTGGTATTCCTGTTAAATTTATTGGTTTAGGTGAAAAGGAAAATGATTTGAAAACTTTTGATATTGAAAAATATATTTATGGATTATTTAGAGGTGAAGAAAATGATTAAGGATAAAAAATTAGTATTTATTTTAATTTTACAAATTGGTTTTAGTATATTTACTTTAGCTAGTGCAATCGCAACATTTTTTGATGATACTTTTATTTTAATAACACAAATTTTATTTATTATTTCTTTATTGTTATCAGCTATATCTAATGTTTTAGTTAAAAGAAATATGATTTATTCAATTATATATGTTTTAATTGCAGCATTTATTTTAGGTAATATTTTATTATGATAAATAATGTAATGTTGTGTAATTTATATGATATTTATGGTGAATTATTAACTGATAAACAAAAAAATTATTTTCACGATTATTATTTTTTGGATTTAAGTCTAGGAGAATTAAGTGAGAATTATGGTGTTAGTAGAAATGCTATTTATAAAACTATAAAAGAGGTTGAAGATAAATTAAATGATTATGAATTTAAATTAAAGTTATTAAGTAAAAAAAATGCAATAAAAAAAATCATTAATAATTTAGATAATGATTTAAAGGAGCAAATCTTAAAGTTGATTTAAGATTTGTTTTCTTTTAATAGGTTTAGTATTGATGTGTTTAATGCTTTAGATAACTTTGATAATGTAATGAATGTTACATTTTTAAAGTATTTATTAGATTCTATTTGTTTAATATATGAAACAGATAAATCTGCTTTTTCAGCTAATTGTTCTTGAGATAAAGAGGCATTTAAACGAAGCGTTTTTATATTTTTAATTAAATTGTTATATTCATTTGTATTCATAGTTGCCTCCTTTTTATTATATTGGTATTTTCTCACAAAAATTATCATTATACAGTACACTAATAGTGTACTTTGTGGTAAAATATTATAAAGGAGTTTTTATTATGTACACAAAATTAAAAGAGCTTCGAAAAGAAAAAAATATTACTTCTAAAAAAATGTCTGATATTTTGAATATAAGCAAAGCTTATTATAGTCAAATTGAAAATTGTAATAGAAATTTATCTTATTCGATAGCATATGAAATAGCATCTGTTTTTAATTTAAAACCTGATGAAATTTTTTATGATGAATTTAAAAAAAGAGTGTAATAATTCTTTTTTTTATTGTTAATATGTGGTAATATAATTTAGAAGGAGTTGATATTATGGTTAATGTACCTATATCTGGGTTAGATACCTTTGATGTTATAAGTAAAACTGTTTTAAATGATCAAAATCATCGTGTGTTAACTATGTTATATCAACCGATAATTGGGACGATTCCAATAGGTCTTTATTTAAATTTGTTAAGATATGTTTCTGTTATTTCTTCTGTTTCTTTTAATCATTTAGAACTTATAAATACAATGCAGTTAAAATTAGATGATATTATTGAAGCTAGGGAAAAGTTAGAGGCTTTGGGGTTGTTAAAAACTTATTTAAAAAAAGGTGATGTAAATAAGTATGTTTATGAATTATATAATCCTTTAAATGAATATGAATTTATTAATAATCCAATTTTAAATGAAGCTTTATTTAATAATTTAACGGAAAAGGAATATAAAAGAATAGTTGATAATTTAACTGTACCTAAAATTAATTTAAGTGAATATGAAGATATATCTAGAACTTTTAGTAGTGTTTATCAGTTTAAAGGTTCTTTTGTTTCTGAAAATCACAATATTAAAAGTGTTAGTCATTTAGATTTATCGTTTGAACCTATTATTTCTTTTAATGAATTATTTGCTTTAATTCCAACAGAATTATTAAATTATAAAAGTGTTTGTAGAGATACAAGAAATTTGTTATATAAGTTAAGTTTTGTTTATAATTTAGATAATGATAAAATGAGGGATGTTATTTTAAATTCAATTGATTGTAAAAGAATAGATTTAGTTTTATTAAAAGAAAATTGTCGAAATTTTTATAAATTTGAACATAGTGGTAAATTACCTAAAGTTGTTTTTTCAACTCAACCTGAAAATTTAAGAAAAACTAATGTTGAGGATACTAAAAAGGGTAAAATTATTAAGCAATTTGAATCTATGCATCCTTTTGAATTTTTAGCTTTAAAGCAAGGTACTAATAGACCGGTTAAGAAAGACTTGGAATTGATTGAATATTTATTATTAGAACTTGATTTATTACCTGGTGTTTGTAATGTTTTAGTTGATTATGTTCTAAAAATCAATAATAATAAATTGACTCCTAATTTTGTTGTTCAAATAGCAGCACAATGGAAAAGAAGTCAAATTCAAACGGTTAGTGATGCAATTGATTTTGCTTTAAAAGAATATGATAGTAGAAGAAAAAGAGTAACTAAGCCAGTTGTAAAAAAAGATGTTAAAATACCAGCTTGGTTTGATACTGATATAAAAGAAGATGAAGCAACGGAAGAGGAAATACTTGAATTTGAAAGAAGGTTAATGGGATTATGATTTACTTATCAAATGAATTAAAAGTAGATAATAAAGCTTTGAATGCTAGTTTTAATGAATCTATGAAAAATGAAGAGTTTGTTAGTTTTATAAATAGATTAAAATTAGATGATAGCATTGTTAAAAAATATGTTACTTTATTAGAAGAAAGTTGTTCTGAGTATAATAATTGTTTAAATTGTAATGGTTTATCTGAATGTAAAAATAAATTAAATGGGGATTGTTTTTTACCAGTTATAAATAAAAATAATATAAAGTTTGAATATAAAAGTTGTCGATATAAAAATATGTTTATAAGAAATAATGTATATTCAAAATATGTTAAATATTATAATACACCAACATTTATTAAAGATGCTTCTTTTGAAAATATTGATAAAAAAAATAAATCTCGTTTTGAAGTAATTGATTATATATATAAATTTGTTAATAATTATAGTAAAGATAAAAAGGGATTATATTTGCATGGAAGTTTTGGCTGTGGAAAATCGTATTTGATTGCTGCTTGTTTTAATGAATTATCTAAGAAAAAAATTAAAAGTAGTATTGTTTTTTGGCCTGAATTTTTAGTTAATTTAAAATCTTCTTTTGATACTGATTTTGAATATAAGTTAGACTATATTAAAAAAGTAGATTTATTATTAATAGATGATTTGGGTGCTGAGAATTTAACTGTTTGGTCTAGAGATGAAATTCTTTGTTCTATTTTACAATATCGTATGGATAATAATTTACAGACTTTTATTACATCTAATTTAGATATGAATGAATTAGAGATTCATTTAGCTACAACTAAAGATGGTGTTGAGAAGGTTAAATCTCGTCGAATTATTGAAAGAATTAAGTATTTAACAATTGAAAAACAGTTAATTAGTAAAAATATGCGTTAATTATTGACATAATTGTTATTAAAGTATATTATATAATTAGTTGTTTATAAATGCATTGATTAGGATATGATTAGTTAGAAACTATTTAAAGCGATTCGAAGATGGTGTGAGTTCGAAAATAAGTTTAATTAATTACTCCCTATGAGCAGAACTTGAAAAAGTTTTCCGGGTAAAACCGTTATCTAAATTAAGAACCAATTAGGATGGTACCGTGTTATTAACACTCCTTTGTATTACAAAGGGTGTTTTTTTTATTGAAGGAGATATTTATGAAATTAAATAATAGTGTAATTAGTGTTAAAAAGTTTGTAGGTAATTATTTACAAGACGAATCAGAAGTAGCTAAAAAAATTAGAACACATGAAAGTTTAAAAGATTATAATAATAAATTTGTTAAAAGAACTACTTTTAGAGCTGTTAAAGCTAATCCTGAGTATGTGGCTAATGGAATTATTCTTTTAGTGCAAGATGATTTTCAATTGATACCTTATGTTAATCCTCATTTAATTGCTTTAAAAAATAGTTTGGGAGCATTGAATGATACTATGAATAATATGAGAAAAAAAAGATATTGTTTAGAAAATTTATCTGAAAACTTTAGTATTTTAGAACAACTTATGTTAGAAAAACAATTAATTGATTCGGCTTTAATAGATTTAGAAATTTTAGATTATTATAAAGAAGAATCATATGATAAACAAATTAGAAGAGGTAAAAAAAATGAATATAAAAGAAAATAATGAATTAAATATTCTTAATCATAGTTGTGCTCATTTAATGGCACAAGCTATTAAAAGATTATATCCAAATGCTTTATTTTGGGTAGGTCCGGTTATAGAGGAAGGTTTTTATTATG
>CAYJEL010000048.1:0-7903 GCA_964369245.1 uncultured Muribaculaceae bacterium | reverse complement strand
ATCTATTTTAATTTCTGATAATAAAGCATTATTTTTATAATCTCTGTTAATTACTACATCATAAACTTTACTATTACCATCTTCACTTGTAACTGTTACAAAATAATCATTAGTTCCATAAGCCACATCAAATCCAGCAGAAGGAATTAATAAAGCACCTTCACCAACACTTCCAGTTACATCATCAGAATTAAAACTATCTACATCACTACCAAAGGTAACTTCAAATAAATTTAATTCACTATTCCAAGTAGCTAAATTACCTAAGATACTTAAATCATTTAAACTATTATCCGTATTTTTTTCTCTTGTAATATTTAAAGTGTAAGTTAAAATAGTACCATCTAAAGCCGTAACAACAATATCAACTTTGTTAACATCAGTAGTTACTAAATTAACAGTTGTAGCACCCGATATAGAAGAATTTATATCACTTGCTAAAGCACTAATTAAAACATCATCATTATTTAAATACGGGAGAGTTATGTTATACTCATAAATATCAGAAGAAAAACCTTCAACACCTACTCCATCTATTTCAATATTACTTAAAGTGGCATTATAAGATAAAACATTAAAAGAAATATCCTCTGTTGTTATAGTTCTTTCCTGAGCTAATTCATTAGCCCCTAATGTGTAGTCATCATCAAACAAAAATGAAAATGACTCACTATATAAAGCATCATTTTTTACAGTAAAATAAGCAAAATAAATCAAATCACTTCCACTTGCCTGTGTAGGATATAAATTCATATCATACATAGTAGACAATATCTTACTATCATAAATATTAGGACTTGGCATAGTCCAAGATGATAAACTTTCATTAAAATCATAATATATTTGATCATTTTTTAGAAAAGGTTCTAAAACTCGATTATCATAACCATAACCTATTTGAAATCCAATAGCATCATCAAAATCACCAGTTGAATATTTGACACCTACTGCTAATATATCCCCTCTTTTAAAAAAGTGATCAGCACTAATTAAACTTGCCTCTCCAATACTGTAAACATCATCATAAAAACTTTCAACATTATCTACTTTATATATTTCAAATTCCAAGTTATAGTCCTGTGCATGTGTTAGTGAAATAATACTAAAAAATAATAGTACAATAAAAACAAACTTATTTTTCATAACTACCCTCTACTCTTACTCTAATAAAATTATAACATAAAAAAACAAAAAAAAGCAATTATAAAATTGCTTAATTTAAATTATCTCTAACTATTTTGTTAACTAAACTCATATCAGCTTTTCCTTTAACTAAAGGAGTTACTTGCCCCATCACTTTTCCAATTTCATTTGGATTAGGATTTACATTAGATATTACTTCTTTAACTATTCTAGTAATTTCTTCCTCACTCATCATTTCTGGCATATATTTTGATAAAATAGAAATTTCTAAATTATTTTGTTCAATTAAATCAGGACGATTAGCTTTTTCTAAATCAGAAATAGTTTCTTTTCTAGTTTTAATTTGTTTACTAACAATAGCTGTCATTTCTTCATCATTTAATTCTCTTTTTTTATTTATTTCTTCTAATTGAGCTGCACCTTTAACCATTCTTAAAACATTTAACAACTCTTTATCTTTACTTTTCATAGCTTCTTTAATATCATTTAATATTTTTTCTCTCATATTATTCACCCTTTCAATTTAAAAAAAAGACGTAATTAAAATTACGCCGATCTTGACATTCTTTCACGACGACGAGCATTTTTAACAGCTTCTTGTTTAGCTATTCTTCTCACTTCGCCTGGTTTACTGTAATGTTCTCTCTTACGAACTTCTTTTGGAAGGTTATCTTTTGCATTTTTTTGTTTTAACATTCTAATAGCACCGTTTAAATCTCCATTTTTTACAACAACACTTGACATTTAAAATCCCTCCTTCCACAACTAAGAAAAATTATAACACTTTTTTTTATATATTTCAATAGATTTTTCGACATTATCTTTAAAAAAAATACATTTTTAAAAGAAAAAAGTAGAATAATCTACTTTTAACATATTCCCATACTACGAACGGTACTTCCAACATACTGACCTAATGTAAAAATAACATCGACAATAATAGGAAATATGGGTATCATTGCAATTACCAAAACTGCTATCCCCACATTCTTTAAAACTTTTAAACTATTGGACATATTCCACCATAAATAGATCTTCTAATAGCTGTCCCTAAACTTCTTCCCACGTCCATCAAAGTTTCAATAGCTCTAGCAAAAGAATTAATTAAAGTTCCAGTTATATTTAAACCTCCTCTAATTAATTTTAATTCTTCTTTATTTATCATAAATTCTCCTTTCCTAATTACAACTCATAGGTCTAACATAACCATCTATAACACCTATAAGAAAAATAATACCAGCAACAATCAACAATCCCATTGTCCACCCACCACCAGTAATATTTTTCAACTCATTATTTTCTATTCTCAAATTATCATTCCTTTCAATTCCTTAAATAATGTTGTAGAATTTTTTACTAAAACAAAATTAAATACATTATTTTTAATTTTATATTTTTTTAACAAATCGCTTTCAATCACTACCTCATAAAACCTTTCGTTATTAACATTCACTTCTTCCCCAATTAATTTAATATTAAATTCAACTATATTCCCATCAAAATAAAGTTCATAATCAACAAGCGAACTAATACTACTTTCAGAAACATAAATAACTAACTCTTCATTAAAATAACCCACTATCATTTCTTCTTTTTTATATTCATAAAAGAAAAAGAAGAAAAATACACAAACTAACAAAATTGAAATAATTACAATATATTTTTTAACACATCCACTATTTTTTTTACTAATAATATATCCCATATTATTTTTTATTTCTAATATCATTATTAATTACTTCTCCCTTATCTAATTTTATAAACCGATCAAATAAATCCAAGTTATCTAAACGATGCGAAATTATAATAAAGGTACTATCTTTAAAATAATTAAATATATTCTTTAAAATAACCCTCTCCATACTAACATCCATTTGACTCAAACCTTCATCGATTATGATCAATTTACCACAAGATGATAAAGCTCTAGCTAATACCATCCTTTGCTTTTGACCTCCAGAAAAATTAAACCCATTTTCTTCAACCAAAGTATTATAACCCAAATTTAATTTATCAGTAATCTCATTAACTAAACACAAATCATTTATTTTATAATTATTACCAACATTATTTAAAATAGTATCTGTAAACAAAATTTCATTTTGACTCACATACACAATATCACTACTTGAAATATCATTAATATCTAACCCATCTAAATAAACCATATTTCTATTAACTTTGTGATATTGCTTTAAAATTTTACACAATGTACTTTTACCACTACCAGAAACACCTGTTAAACATACCTTTTCACCACTACAAACACTTAAATTACAATTTTTAATAATTTCCCTTTCATCATAACTAAAAGATAATCCTTTAATTAAAATATTGCCATCAACTTTAATACAACCTTTAAAATCATTTTCTAATTTGTAAAAATTTAAAACCCTTAATATAGAATTATAAGCCAAACTAATAGTAACATCTAAATCTAAAATATTTCTAATAGGTTGTAAAAAATAAACAAGTAATGAATTAAAAGTTAATAAAGACCCAATAGTTAAAATTTCATCTCTAACTAAATTAATCCCTACAAAAACCAATATCAAAAAACCAAAATTACTTATTATTTCCTTAATAAAATATTGTAAGTTATAAACATTTTCAAATCTATACATAGTTTCCAAATAATCCACAAATTTTCCCTCAAACTTCTTCAACACATTTCTTTCTTTATTACATCCTTTTACAGTTTCAAATCCCTGTATCCCCTCAACCATATAAGAAGTATATAAAGATTTTTTATTTTGACAAGACGAAACAAAATCTTTAAATATATTTTTAAATATAAAAGTTAAAACTAAATATCCTAACAACATCACTAAACTTATAAAAAACAATACATCACTTATTAAATATAATATAAATAAAGCAATAACAGTTAAAGGTAAATCAATAAAAATACTAATAGCTACTTTATTAATAACATTTCTAACAGCTTCTAAATCATTTATTTTAGAAACAATTTCTCCAGTAGTATGATTACTGTAATAATTATAAGGAAGCATTATTATTTGCTTAAAAGTATTAAAAGTTAAATTTAAATCAATTTTTTCATTTATAATCGTTAAAATCTTATTTCTAAAAAAATCCCCCAAAACTTTTAGAAAATAAACTAACCCAAATAAAACAAAAATTAAATTTAAACGTACAGAAGAATAATCAATATTTTCAAGCATTACTTGTAAATAATAAGACACTATTATTGAAAAAATAGTAATAAAAAAAGAAATAACAATTAAATCCCTAATCTCTTTTTTACTACTATTAATAATATTTACAATAAAATCTTTCAACTTAAATTTAGGATTATTTAAAATATTTTGTTTAGGAAATAAAATTATAACTACACCATTATAAATTTTATTAAAATCATCTTTTTTATATTTTATTTTATTACTACCTGGGTCTTTTATATACACATACTTTTTATCAACTTTTTCTATTACTACATAGTGCATGTAGGAATTATTTATTATCACATGTCCAATACAAGGAAAAATATTAACTTCTTCAATACTAGTTTTTAAACCATAACTTTCAAATCCAATTTCCTTAGCATACTCAATTAAATTATAAGCAGTACTACCATTCACACCAGTAAATGTTTTCTCTTTGATTTCCTCCAAATCTATATAACCCTTATAATATTCAATTATCATAGCTAAACAAACAGGTCCACAATCTTTTTTACTTTGTTGTTCAATTCTTCTAAGCATTTAATACCTCCTACTTGTTATATAGGCTTAAACAAATACATTTCCTTTAAAAAACAAAAAAAAATTGATAATTAAATCAAATTTATAACTAAAATAATCAACAATACAATAAAAATTGTAAATAATATAAACAATGGTATCAGCGATGGCTGTGATTTAAGACACAAAGGACACATCTTTTCCATTAATTTCATTTTAGTTCCACAAAAATTACATTTTTTCATAAATTCCCCTTCCAATAAATAAAACCGAGAAAAAATAACTGTACTAGCTTATTTTATCCATTGGCAATACAAACTGTTTTTTATTATAACAAAAAAAACAAAAAATAAAAACTTATTTCACATAAATTTTTACTTTTTTTTCACCATATTTTCTTTCTTTTTGCAATGTGTAAACACAATCAAAATTTTTCTCACTTTCACACACTAAAATACCATTTTCACTCAATAAATCACGTTCATAAATTATACTAATAATTTCTGTTAAATCAATCATATAAGGAGGATCTAAAAAAATAACATCAAACTTTAAATCAGTTTCTTTTATAAACTTATAACTATCTTTAAAAATAATCTTTTTATTATCAATACCCTCAGTATTTTTAGTTATTGTATTAATAGCAATTTTATTATTATCAACAAAATAACAAAATGATGCTCCATTAGACAAAGATTCAATACCCAAAGCTCCACTACCTGCAAATAAATCAAGCACAACACTGCTATTAATACTACTTTGAATCATTCCAAACATAGATTCCTTTACTCTATCCATAGTAGGTCTAGTTCCATTAATATCAAACCCTAATAATTTTCTACCTTTATATTTACCACTTATTACTCTCATTTAATCACCATTTCAATTGTATCATATCTTGAACAAGTTTATATCTTTTTTCAAGCATTCCAGATTGATTTTCAGTAACAACTTTATTATTAACATAAAAAACAACATCATCACTTGAAATAACTGTATCTAATTTTAATTTAAAATCGCCACAACAAACTTGACTCAACTTTTCTTCATTCATTAAAGTTAAATAATTGTGATAACTACTACCAGTTTTATAATTAGAAATTTCAACAACATCAGAAGAAGACTTTATCCCCTTCATAAATAGTAAAGACTGTCTTAAAGCATTTAAATATATCTTTTCAATCAACAACAACTTTTCTAAATCCTCTTCACTAAAGTGTTTAGATATATATTCATCAATCTCACAATTTTTACTAGTAGAAATATAATTTAAATAACCTTCTAAAATATCATTAGTAAAAAATGCTGCTACTTTTCTCACATCAATTGCTATTTCTTTATTACTTTTACCACAGCATACATCACTATGCTTCAAATCAACCTTATCAAAAATTAAATCTAACTCATTATTTACTATTAAAAACTCACTAGATAAAGAAAAGTCATCACTTCTTTTTATGCATTGTTTAATTCCATTTTCTAAACATAATCTAACTTTTAAACTACCACAATTTTTATCTCTTAAAATTTCATTTATATTTGAAACTATTTTATATATACTCATCCCATCAAAATTTTTATCTATTAAATCTAATTCTTTTAATTCTTCAACAATATCCTCAATTTTTTCTCGTGTCAATAAAGATTTTTTAGACATATATTGTAAAACTATTTTTTCGATTTCCATTTTCTTCTCCGTTCTTAGCAAGAAAAAAGTCCTTATTTTTTAAGAACTTCCATTGCTTGACGCATTTTTAAATCATATTTAATCATATCAAGACCACCAAACATATTTAAAAATTCTTCTTCATTCATTTCATATTTTGAAGCTAATTCTTTTGCTTCTTTTGAAGCATCTTTATCAGAAATTTCAATTTTTTCAGCATTAGCAATTTCTTCTAATAAAATACGATATTTAACTCTTTTAGAAGCTTCAGGTTCCATTTGAGTTTTTAAATCTTCTTCTTTACTATTTGTAAATTGATAAAATTGTTCTAAAGTTAATCCTTGCATAGATAAATTTTGTTCATATTGTCCAATCATTCTATCTAATTCTTCTTTAATCATAACTTTTGGAATTTCAACTTCCATATTTGAAGCAGCTTTTTCTAATAAATTATCTAAATAAGCATTTTCAGCATCTGCTTCTTTTCTTACTTTAATATTTTCTTCAATTTGAGCTCTTAAAGCTTCTTCAGTTTCAATACCTTCCATATTTAAATCAGCAAAGAAATCTTTATCTAACTCAGGTAAAACTTGAGCAGTAACTTCTTTAACTGTAACTTTAAATACAACTGGTTGACCTTTTAAGTTTTCAGCATGATAATCATCTGGGAATGAAACATTAATATCTTTAGTTTCACCTTTTTTCATACCAATAACTTGTTCTTCAAATCCTGGAATAAAAGTATTACTTCCAATTTTTAAAGAATAATCTTCACCTTTACCACCATCAAAAGCAACATCATTTAAAAAACCTTCAAAATCAATAACAGCTACATCACCATTTTCAACTTTTCCATCTTTTTCAACATTTTCCATATACTTTTCACGCATACCATCTAATGTTTCAGTAACTTCTTTTTTAGTAACTTTAACAACTTCTTTTTTAAGACCTAATTCAGTATATTTACCTAATTTAACTTCAGGTTTTAAAGTTAAAACAAATTTAAATTCAATATATTCATCAGTTACTGCATTAATACCTAACTCAGGTTGAGCAACAATTTTTAAATCTCCATTATCTTTTAACATTTTTTCATATGCAGAATCAACACATAATTCAGCTGCAGCTTCATATAAAGCAATCATCCCATATTTTTTAATGAATACTTCTTTAGGTGCTTTACCTGGTCTAAAACCATCTATTTTAGCTTTTTTATTTTCACTTTTAAAAGCTTTATCTAAAGCGTCAGTCCACTCTTTTCCATCTATTTTAATAATTATTTCTTTTTCCATAATTTCCTCCTCGAATACATATTATAGTATAACTTATTTAATATCAAAAATCAAGTATTAATTAACAAAAAAACAAGACATAAAATCTTGTTTAAAAC
>CAYJEL010000047.1:0-8122 GCA_964369245.1 uncultured Muribaculaceae bacterium | reverse complement strand
AACACCATCAACAACCTCTTCATTAAAAGGAAAATCACAAATCTCTTCACCATCATTTATTAAGTCAACAATATAATCAATATCTATTATCATATCAACACCTACAATTCCATAACTCCTAAAGTTTTATCATTAGATTTATCTTCTAAATAATAATTTTTAGAAAAATCAACCCATCTTAAATTATCAATTAACGTTCCCGAATAATCATTTAAATTAATTGGCATTAAAATCTTACCAGCAACTAATAAACACAAAAACTTATCTATATCAATCATCGAAAAATAACATTCACCATTATTAAATACTTTAAATTCTAAAATATTTTTAACATACGAATCTTTAAAACCATATTCTATTAAACTAATCAACTGTGGTAATATTTCTCCCAATCTATCAATATCAAAAAAAACTTTACTACAATTTATTTGTATAGAAGTTGCATTTAAACCATCAGTCCTAGCGCAATAATTAAATATCTTATGAATATAATTAACATCAATAAAAACTTCTTCTTCAATATTTTTAATTACTTCATTAACTTTCATATAATCACACATTTCTATTTTTTATAAAACTTTTCTTTTTTAAACATTCAATTTCACACTCTAAAGTTTTTTTAAATTCCTTATATCTTAAATTGTCAATCAAAGTATTAGAATAATCATTAAAATCACAAGGAGCAATTAAATCAGCACACATTAATAAACCAAAAAACCAATCACTTATTTCAAAAAATTCACATATTTTTTTATTTTTTCTTAAAGTACTAATTTCTAAAACAGAAATAACATTTTGATTACCATATAAAAAATTAACCAAATCCAATAAAATAGAATTCTTAACTTTAGCTATTTCAGATAAATCAAATTCATGTATACCACAGTTAACTCTAACCTTTTTAATATTTATAGACTTATCAGAAGGTGTACAATAACCACAAAGAGAAATAATATACTCCTCATTAACTGCCACAGAAACTGAAGATTTTTTTTCATTGATCATTTCCAACATTTTATCAATATCATAATACATATCTACACCTCGTTTAATAAAGACTATGATACCACAATATATTTTAATATTCAAATAAAAAACAAATGAAACTACTCATTTGCTAAATAACTTTTAATTTTATTCGTAAAATCACTCAAAATACTATATAAATGTTCCCTATTCTCGCCTTTAATTAATAACCTAGGTGTAAAACTACTCTCACATTGATTAAACCCAATTTTTAAAGCTTGCGATGAATAATATGAATCATGTGTTTTCATAACATACTCATAACAATTAGAATTACAATTATACGCTAATTGAAAATACTTAGAATTACCTTGAACTTCCATAAATTCATCACTTTCAACTTCTAAACTAAGCTCTAAAAATTTCTTCAAATCATTTGGTAAACCTCGATAATAATTAATATTCTTATCATATTTTCTTAAACAAATATTTAAATCCAAATATAATTTAGTATCTTCTATATTATTGTTAAAATCACTTACAGTGAAAAAAGATTTACCATCCATAGCTTTACAATACTTAAAACTATAACCCTTTTCATTTAAATGATGAATCATACAATTTATATAATTTATATTATAATCATCATATAAAAAATCAATAAATATATTCTCACTATCCTTTTTCCAATAATTAGTAACACTTATATTCTTACTCTCACAATAATTCACTAAACTTTCTAAATCAGATTCATTACTATTATTTATTATCACTATTTCTTCTTCAACACCAGAAACAACTACATCTTTTATATCCTCAAGTTTAATTTTTTTAATTCTAACAGCTATACTCTTTGCTTCCTCTTTAAGATAAACTAATCTTTCTTCTAACGGTAAAAAATCTAAAAAATCATTATAAGATTTATTAAAAATTAAATGACTCACATTTTTACAACGAGTTAAAATATAATTAACAATTGATATATAAGAAATATTACTAGCATTCATAACATTATATAATTTATGTTTTAAACAAAAATCACTAACAATTTTAGAAATGATTCCCTCATTTAAAATAATACCACTCATATCACTTAAATTAATTTCACCATTATTTAAAACCAATTTTATATCGTAACTTTTAGAACTCATCAAATTAATAAAAACATGAAATAATTCATTTACCAATATACCTTTAACATTTATAATTTTATCATATATAGAATTTCCTTTTAAAAATAAAGTATTAACGCATAATTTACCTTCTTCGATATATAAATCATTCTTTATTTTTTCACTATTAATAACAACTACATTATGTTTTAAATTACTTAATATATTCTTTTTATCATCGCTAATGAATTTACCATAATCTTCTATTATAAGAGGTACAATATTATTTAACTCATTAATTAAATAACATCTCAAAAAAACTTCCTCATTTTCAATATTAGGAAATTTAACTTTTAAATTACCAGTTTCACTTAACGTTTTATTATTTATATCATTAATATAGTTTACTATATTTTTATTTTTTAAATACTTAGTATACAATTCCATAATATTTAATTTAGAATCATCAAACATCTTTACAAACATACAACATATCCTTTACTATTATATTTAAATTATAACACAAATTCTATAAAATTAAACAAAAAAACTATTATTTATAAAAATAATAGTTAAAAAATTAATCAATTAAACCTTTTTTCATTTTGTAAACTTTATCTGCATAAGAAGCAACATTTTTAGAATGAGTTACAATTATAACAATTTTTCCATCTCGTGCCATTTGTTTAAATAAATCCATAACTCTTTTTTCAGTATCTTCATCTAAATTTCCAGTTGGTTCATCAGCTACAATTATAGGAACCTCAGAAGCTAAAGCTCTAGCAACAGCAACCCTTTGTTGTTCACCTCCAGATAACTTTAAAACTAAACGATCAGCTTTTTCTTTATCTATACCAACTGTATCTAAAACTTCATAAGCATAATTATTAGATTTATTAATATTAGCAAAGTCAATACCAACATCAACATTTTCCTTAGCAGTCATATAATTAATTAAATTATATGATTGAAATACAATATTAACATATTTCAATCTAAATTTAGCAGTAGTTATCTTTTTAATACTTTCATCATTGAATACTATATCACCTTCTTGCAAAGCTTCTAATCCTGATAATAAAGAAATTAAAGTTGTTTTACCACTCCCAGATTCCCCTACTATAGCATACATATTACCACTTTTAAATTCTAAATCTATACCTTTTAATACATGATTTTGTTTATTTCCATCTAAATAAGAATACTTAAGTTTTTTAACATTTAATTTATTCATTATTCCCTCCCTGTCAATATTGTTTTTGGTTCATATTTCATAATATTTACAACAGGTATTATCATGGATATAAATAAAACTAAATAACCAATTACAAATAAAATAACATATTCATAAGCACTAATTGAAATATTTATCTCTTCAATAACTTCTACATCACTAGTATTATTTGTTAAACCTGGTCTAGACATACCGCCCATAGAAGGTCTACCAAAATTATTCTCACTAGTCTCTTCATTCATAGTTAATTGTTCTTCTAATAAAGAATCAGATATTCCACCAGCTATAAATGAACTAGTACCGATTGATAAAATAAATCCAATAGTTGCCACTACAGCTAATTCAATTAATATTTGCCCTATAATATTTTTCTTCGGTGCTCCTAAACTCATCAAGACACCCATTTCATATTTTCTATCTTTAATACTATTATTTATAATTAGCGTAATAATTAATACAGAAGCAATTACAACAGCAATTAAAATACTATCAGCAAAACCACCAACACTTTCAATTGGTCCAGCCATTTGTTCATAAGCTGCCATATCAACATCTAAAGATAAACTCATCTCTTCAAAATCATATTTACTATTAGATTCTTTAATAAATAATTCACTATCTTCAGGATTACTTAAATAATAAACAACATTATTAACATTAAAATCACCAGCATTATATTGACTTTCAGACATCAATCTAGTAGCACTCTCAATATTCATATAAACATTATTTTCATAACCTTCACTATTAGCTGTAAATATTCCAACTATTTCATATTCTATAACTTCTTCAGTTTCAGAATGCGTAAAAGATATCATATCTCCTACAGAAAAACCATTCAATAAAGCAACTTCATAAGAAATAATAACTCCATTAGTTGTGGATTCATCAAAATAAGTTCCTTCAGTAATAGAAATAATATTATTTTCAACCTCATCAATAAAAGCATAAGAATTAATTCCAGTAATTCCACCACTTTTCATCATTCTTCCATATGATTCATCGCTCTCATATTCAATATAATTAGCTGTCCCACTAACACTAACATTATAAGTATAATCAACAATATAACTAGATGAAGCAATATCATTTACCATACTTAAACCAGTACTAGGTCTCATACCTAACAGTGATTCCATATCTATTGAACCATCCATACCTTGCATATTACCCATACCACCAGAAAATCCATTTGACATTTCATCTCTCATTTTCTCCATGTCAACATTTAAATATACTTCTCCACCAATACTTTCCATAGCATATTTAGTACTTTCCTCTACCGCACTTGAAATAGCAAGTGAGGCTAAAACTAAATTAGCCATTACAAACATTATTATAAATAATATTACAGATTTACTTGGTTTACGTACAATATTTAACCAAGCTCTTTTAAACATATTTTTATTCATATAACCTTCCCTTCAAATTAATTATATAAACTAAACCTTAAATAAACCTTAAATATTGACAATTAAAAATTATTAGCATAAAATAATATTTACATAAAGGAGCTTACCATGGAAACATTAGATAATTTTAAACAAGTAAAACTAAATATAATAGAACATATAGAAAACATAAAACTAGATGATAACAACAACTTTCTAGCAGAAGACATACTCACTTTATATCAAAATTATTTGAAATTACTAGATAAATTAGAAGAATATAAATTACCTTTTTTAGAAAATTTAAGAAGAAAAGAAGTAGTAGCAAATCAAAATGTTAAAGGAATAAGTGACTTTTTCATAGAAATGATATTAAACGAAAGTGCTCCAACAGCTTCCAGATTAACACAAAATTTAAAACATTACAAAAAATTAGACATCAACGATATCTGCAAAATACACCACTATTTATTTAAAGGTTTATCTAAAAGTGATGAATTTATAGGTTATAGAACAAACGACAACTTTTGTGTCTTAAAAAACGAAAATGGTACATCAGTTATCGATTACATTCCCTTACATTATAAAGATATTAATGAAGGAATCGGATACATTTTAAAACTATATAATCAAGAAATCATAACAAGTGAAAAGGACATATTTATAAATCCTATTTTAATTGAATTATTAACATCCTCTTATCAATGCTTTCACGATGGAAATACAAGATTAGCTCGAATCTTGAAAACAACTCAAATATGGCACTTATCAAATAATTCTAAAATAATGATTCCAACAAAAATTCCATCTATATACACCTCAGAAGCTATAACTATTCTAGATAAAAGAAAAACACTTAGAAAATTAGTTGCAACTTTCTCAACTCAACCATCTAATGAAATATTAAACCAATATATAGAAGTGGTATTATTAACTATCGAAAGACAAATATATCTAAATCAATCAAAAATAGAAGAATGCTATAAAACAATGAAATTACTAAAATAAAAATTCATCAATTAAGATGAATTATTTTTTTTCATAAATTTTAATTATATTTTCAAATTTTTCTTTTTCAAAATAACCTGTATAATGAATCATATTAACAAAACTAGCCTGTAAACCTATTTTCATTTTATTTAAATTAAATTTTTCAACAACTAAATTTTTCTTTAGAGTTATTAATTGGATTTTTTTAATCTCACAAATTACTTTACTTTTATTAAATACTCCATTAGTAATATATAAATACTTTTTATCACATCCTAATTTCTTAGTAAAATAACTTAAAGTAGTACCACTTATCCATAAAATAATAAACATAATACCCAAAATATAATTAATTAAAAATCCCAGTACAACAGTAATTACACCAATAATTACATTATCAATTAAAAATGCATAAACTGCTTTAATAGGTTGCTCTTGATCACTTACAGACAAATCAATTAAAGGAAATAAATGATTTAATTTTTTAGTTATTGAGTCTATATCTTCAAGTGGCAATAACAAAGAAATAGGATTATTATTATCAGAATAACCAATATTAATTAATTCAACACTATAAAGCTTAAAAATACGAGCAAACAATGGTTGGTTGATTTTAATCCCACTTACCTTATTTAACGGTAATGTATACTTTTTATTAGTAAAATAACCATAAGAAATTAATATTTTATCACTATCTTTTTTTATTTTAAAATTATAATATTTTAACAAATTAGTTATACCACCAAATAATAATGGTACAATGATAACTAATAAACCAATCAAATAAGAACTACTATTAAAATCAGAATAACTAATAATTGGAAAAAAAGTTATAAGTAAAGATATTACAACTACCGGATTATAACTAATTATCACATGCTTTACTATATCTTTAAAAGAATAACTATAATCATAATTTTCCAAAGACATCTTTTTATTGCCTGTTTCTTCATACTTATTAATTAACTTTAATAAATACTTTCTAAATTCCAAAGCATCATCATATTTTAAAATAATACGTAAATCATTATCATCAGCAGTTGCTATAGAATTTATATCAATTTGCACTCTAGCTGTTTTAAATACCTTTTCAATTAAATTTTGTGAAATATCAACAGTAGAAATATTTTTAAGTTTAATATCAATAGATTTCCTAAATAAAGTTTTTCTATCCATTAAAATAGATGTTTCAGTAATAGTAATAACAGTTTTTCTCCACTTGATAAAAAGTATTACAAAAACAATTCCAAATATTGCAATAATAACACCAATACACATTAAAAATTCTATAATACCAAAATCATCAATATCTTGAGCAAACACTTCAGCTAAAGAAAATACAATAAAAATTAGAATCGTCCAAATAAATTTAAATACATCCTCAATTATTGATGAAAAATGATTTTTAAAAGAATATTCTTTCATTATTCTTCTCCTACTACTTCATTAACCTTATCTTTTAACTTATCTGCAATAAATAAAGCTTTATCTATCTTTAAAAATCTAATAACAGCTTCACCACCTGCAGTAGTTAAAGTCACTTTTGACAGTCCAAACATAGTATCAATTGGACCTCTATTTAATGTTATTTTATGAATTCTAGATACAGGAACAATTACCCTTTTTTTCCATATATAACCTTCAATAATATCAATTTTTTCTTCATTTATTAAATATTGATATCTTTGAAATCTAAATTTTGGAGAAATTAACAAATTAAACAACATCAAAATACCTAATACAATTAAACCAATATTTAATATTAAAAAATAAGATTCAAAAATATTTTCTTTAATTAAAAAATAACCAACAACTAACACTAAACTACCAATTACTGTTCCAATTAATGTACTTAAATACATACATTTTAAAGCATCTTTACTTAATCCTTCATATTTCATATTATCACCTAAATTAATTATATCATAAATTTAATAAAACAAAAATACAACATATTTCTCTATATACATTGTATTTTCTAACATAATAATCACCTATTTTCTTTTCAATCATTCTATATAAATTTAATTAACAATTTCAACATTTTATTTCTTATAACATTTCTCCTTTCTTAATTTAATTATATATTACAAACCTTAATGGAAACTTAATTTTTCTAAATTATTTTTACTCTTATAACATTTCTCCTTTCTTAATTTAATTATATATTACAAACCTTAATGGAAACTTAATTTTTCTAAATTATTTTTACTCTTATAACATTTCTCCTTTCTTAATTTAATTATATATTACAAACCTTAATGGAAACTTAATTTTTCTAAATTATTTTTACTCTTATAACATTTCTCCTTTCTTAATTTAATTATATATTACAAACCTTAATGGAAACTTAATTTTTCTAAATTATTTTTACTCTTATAACATTTCTCCTTTCTTAATTTAATTATATATTACAAACCTTAATGGAA
>CAYJEL010000046.1:0-8247 GCA_964369245.1 uncultured Muribaculaceae bacterium | reverse complement strand
TATATCAAGGACTTCCTTTTTTGTATATTAATCCCAAAACCATTTTACACTATCAGGAATAGTTTTAATTTGAAAAAATAATAAAAAAGTAGTATATTAATTATATAAGGTAGAAGTGTTTTAAAAAGGTGGTGTTGGTTTTAATTGGTAATAAAATAAATAGTAAATAAGGAAGGTAAGAAATATGTTTGAAGTAAATAAAAAAAATTTTAAATTGACAACATTTGGATTTACACTTATAGAACTTTTAGCTGTAATAATTATTTTAGCTATTGTTGCTTTAATTGCAACTCCTATTATTTTAAATGTAATAGAAGATGCAAGAAATTCAGCTAATATGTCACAAGCTAATTTGGTATTAGATGGGGCAGAATTATTTTATGGAAAAGATTTATTAACTGGTACAAATAAAGATAAATTTGATGGAGAAACTGATGTTTATTCATTAATTGATATGACAAATAAAAAACCAGAGTATGGTAAAGTTTATATTCAAGAAGATGGTAAAGTTTCTTTAGCTGTTTTTATAGATGGTAAGTGCTATGAAAAAGATTTTTTAGAAGATACTATTCAAATTAATGAAAATGTTACAGAAGCATTGAATTGTGCTCCTAAAACAGAATTGACTGATGATGAAGCAAAAGAAATTATTAAACAAAAAACTTTAGAATATGTAACTAGTAAACCTGATGAGTATTTTACAATTGATGGTAATATTTCATGTATTCAAATAGAAATTTTACTTAATGAGGGTTTAATTACACAAGAGTTTTATGATGGATTAAGTGATGAGATAAAGAATTTAACTATTGAAGTAACGGTGGTTGATGAGAATTTTGTAGTTAATTTAGTGAACAGTTGTAGACCTGAATTTGTGAATGATTTGCCTAATATTAAACTTGTTTATACATCAACATCAAGTGAAATTGGTGAGAAAAGAAAAAGAGAATATGGATATTATTCTTTTCCACCAAGCGAGTCTAGCAATGAATTATGTCTTCATCTTCGCGAGTGTTATAAAGTTCCCGAATTTGAAGAAGAATATTATAGTAATATTAAATATTATGATTCATATGAGTTTGAAATTGAAGATGATGATGATTTATTTAAATATGGTAATGGACTTTATACAGCTTTGAGTTTTGAGGTACAGGTAGATGATAAAACAAATCCATATTCAGAAATTAGGTTTATTCTATCAGCCCCTTATAAACATACTTATACTCGAGATGGTTATATACATAAATATGATTTAGAATATATGAGTGTTATATACAGGGAGGATAGAAGACAATTTACTTTTCAACTCACTACTGAACAGTTAGATAAGCTTAACAATTATTATTTATCTACAAGACCATCTGAAGATTACCCATGGGGAGGTTTTCGATATTTATTTATGATTAAAGCTTATGATGGTGATGGTGGAATAAGTGAAATTGTTATTGATTTTAACGCAGACTTTAATATGTTTGAATTAGTTTATTAGTGAATGTTATATTTTATATAAATAATATTAATTATTTATAAGAATTACAAATGTAATTCTTTTTTATTGAAAAAATTTTAAAAAAATAGTAAACTAATATAGAAGGTAGGTAATATATGAAAGCATTCACACTTATAGAATTATTAGCAGTTATTATTATTTTAGCTATTGTTGCTTTGATAGCTACACCAATTATTTTAGATGTAATAGAAGATAGTAAAAGAAGTGCTGATATAAGTCAAGTTAATCTTATAATTGATGCTGCTAATAATTATTATGCTCATTCAGAATTAACTGGTAATGAATTTGAAGAAGAATTATATGGGGTTATACCTTTTAGTGGTGAGTTACCTGATGATGGAAGTTTAAAAATAGATGATGATGGTAATGTTTTGATGGCTGTTTATATAGATGATGTTTGTTATAATAAATATATAGATAGCAATGAAATATTTTTAGAAGAGAATATTAGTAAGGAAAGTTGTTTGAATAAAACAAAAGATGTTAAAAATAATTTTGTGTTTGAAGATGAACCTGTTAATGGGTGTTATAATTCAAATGAAAATAATTTATGTTTAGGTAGTTCTAGTAAGTATGAGGATGGTGTTATTAATCAAACTACAAGTGTTGGTAGTTCTCATTATTTAAGTATGCCATTTACTGTTGATTATGATAAAGGTTTTACAGTTGAATATACATTTAAAGCTTCTAATTTAGATACTAATGATTTAAATGTAACATATAAAGATATTCAATTAATGTCTATTATAAGTGCTAATACTAAAGCAGAATTAGTGTTGTTTTATAAATCTGATTATACTAAAGAGTTTTCTTTTTATTCACCATCTAGTGGTTATTTAGGAGGTAAAGCTTATACTAATGAGGGATTAAGTTTTAATGCTTTAGAATTAAATGAAAAATTAATTACATTATCTTTTGTTTATGGTGATGGTAAGGTAATGCAATATGTTAATGGAACTTTAAATAGAGTAGTAGAAGTTTCTAAGAAAACAGGTACTGAAAATGTAATATGGTTAAATTCTAGATATAATACTAATCAAGCTGGAATTGAAGGAGAAGTTTATTCGGTTAGAATAAATGAATATCCACTTACTGAAAGTACGCTTCATTATAATTATTTAAAGGATTTGGAAAAATATAATTAGGGTTGCATAGTAATTCTTTTTTATATAATAATAAGTAATATTATATTTGTTAAATGTAATTGTTATGATATAATGGATATATGGTAAGAGAGAGTGGATTATGGAAATAATAAAAAAACATAAAATAACAATAATGATAGTAATTATAATTGTTATAATATTATTATTGCTGTGTCATTGTCAAAAAAAAGATACGATTATTTTAACACCAGGTGAGAATGTACAAGCACCACTTTCGTTATTTATTGAGTATGATGATTTTGATTCGATATTATATTTAAATGGTAAAAAATTTGATCATAAAAATGATGGCGATTTTTTCTTCTATAACATTAATGAAGGGAAAAATGTTATTGATATTAAAAATAGTGAGGGTTTATTGTTATTTAGTGTTGATGTATTTATTAATTTTACGGATTTTAACTCTAAAGATAAAAATGAAGATGGATATATAATAAATATTGATAAAAACACAACTGTATTAGAGTTACAATTAGGACTTTTAAATGGTGTTCCTAGTGTACTTGATTTTTCTTTAGTTGTTTCCAATCATAATGTGTATTATAATGGTCAATATAATGATGTTGTTGAGGATAAACTTGTTACTGAATTTGAGAATGAAGTCTTAAAAGAAAAAAGTGTTATTATATCTGATATTGGTATTTTGTTTAGCGATGGTTCTTTTTTAGGTTTTGATTATGAATGGCATTATGAAGATTTGATTTATGATATATATGATACTGATAGTTATGATGAAAATATCTTTTTAAATAGTGAGGGTGAAACCGTACTTTCAAATGGCGCAAAGTTAGACTTTTTTGAAGATAAGGTTGTTGTTACTTTTGATGGCAAAGAAATTATTATTTATAAAGATATAGATGATGAACCGGAAGAACCAAGTGAACCAGAAGAACCAAGCGAACCAGAAGAACCAGAAGAACCAAGCGAACCGGAAGAACCAAATGAACCGGAAGAACCAAATGAACCGGAAGAACCAAGTGAACCGGAAGAACCAAGTGAACCAGAAGAGCCAAGTGAACCGGAAGAACCAAGTGAACCGGAAGAACCAGAAGAGGAATTAGATGATACTGTAGTTTGGGTTCAAGAACTTGATGTTGACTTATTTAATGATGATGAAATTATACATCCTGGATCAATAGGTGAGTATGATTTTCAATTAAAAAATCCTTATGTTCAAAATATTATTATAGATATTTTAGCAAGAGAGAATCCTCATATCACAGCTAATTTACCACTTGTTTACAGACTTAAGGTGAACGGAGAATATGAAATTGGCTCGAGTTCTAATTGGGTAAGTGGTGAGGAATTAAAATCTTATGAAATTAATTTTTCGAGTTATGAAACAAAAGATTTTATTTTGGAATGGATGTGGCCTTATAATGGAAATGATGCTCTTGATACTGAAATAGGTCAAAGTTCAGATTTAAATCACACTATAAAAATATATATTTATATTGAGACTAAGTAAAAAAACAATTATGTTTTTTTTCTTTTTAAAAGTAATAATATCGAAAATTATTGCAAAAAATGTCGTATTAAGTTATAATTAAATAGATGGTAGAGTACAAGGAATTGAACACCATTGTTATTATTTCTCATTGCACAGAGGAATTTGAAAGTTAGAAAGAGGTTTGTATGAAAAAAGAAGTAAAATTTAAAAAATCAAGTATTTTAATAGTATTTTTGTTAATGGTTTCAGCTTTATTTGTGACTGACACTATTGCTAGATATGTTACTACTTTATCTGGTAGTGATTCAGCTAGAGTTGCTAAATTTGAATTTGATGTATCTGATGGTACAACTGATTTAGGGACTACTGTTACTAGTTTAGTTAGTATTTTTGATACTGTTAATTTAGGAGCAAATTTAAAAGATGATAATTTAATTGCACCTGGTTCAAAAGGTGATTTTGAATTAGTTATTCAAAATAATAGTGAGGTTGCAGTTGATGTAACATCTACTGTAACTTTAACAAATGCTGGTAATGTTAATTTAAAATTCTTTGTTGGAGCTACTGAACCAACAGATGATGCTGGTTACACTACTAGTGCTTTAGATTTGCAAACAACATTAGAAGCTGCTATTGAAGGTAGTTATGCTGTTGAATCAGCTGCAGAAACAATAAATGTTTATTGGAAATGGGTAGATAGTGATGTTGCAGATACAGCTTTAGGTTTAACTGGTACTGATACTGTTTCTTTATTAATTGAGGCAACAGCTACACAAAAACAATCTTAATAAAAAAAAATGTGCATAACAAAAATTTGTTTTTTGTTAAAAGATAGTTAAGCTATTTTTTAAGAGAAAATAAACATGTAGAAGGGCTGTGTGTTTATGGTTATAAAGATAATAAATAAAGTATTACTTATTATTTGTTTACTTATTATATCTATTAATGCTATATTTGTATTTCAACGGATGATATTAAAAGAAAATTTACCTAAAATATTTGGTTTTTCTCAAGCGGTTGTTACATCAAATAGTATGGATCCTTATATTAAAAAAGGTGATTTTTTAATATTTAAGGAAAAGGATAATTATGAGATAAGTGATGTTGTTATTTTTAGTGAGAGTGATTATTATATAACTCATAGAATTGTTGATTCAAATGAAGAGGGTTTTATAACTAAGGGTGATAATAATAGTACGAATGATAATTCAATTTTAAACCAAGATAATATTGAGGGTGAACTTATATTTAAAATACCTAAATTAGGAACTTTTTTAGATTTTATAACTTCTTTTACTGGTATTGTTTTGGTGTTGGTTATATTTTTTATTATATTTTTATTAAGAAAAATTGATTTTAAAAAAGTTAAAATTAAAAATTTAGGTTTAATAATATTTATTTTAATATCATTTACAACCACAACAGTAGCTGCTAGATATATCATTGATATTTTAGGTTTAGATGAAGCTAAGGTTGCTACGATTGTTATGGATGGTAATTTGAGCGATGATTTAAATATAACGTTACAGGGGATAAATCCTGGTGAGGTTAGATTATATGATTTTTCAATTATTAATTATAATGGTGAGGTTGTAAGTGAAGTTAAGCAGGATTATAATATAATTATAAACACTACTAATAATTTGCCACTTTTATTTGAATTAGTTATTGTTCAAGATAGTGGGTTTATATATGCTTCTGATTTTGTTTATGATAATACTAATTATGTAGCTTTGAATGGTGTTTTAGGTAATGAAGTTAAAGAAGAACATAAGTATCAGTTAAAAATTACTTATCAAACTGATAGTGCTAATGTATCTTATGTTGATGAGATTGATGTAATTTCATTAGCGATTGATAGTGTTCAAAAAATAGATTGAGGTGAAATATGTTTAGTTATAAAAAAATGGTTTTAGTAGGTGTTCTTATAATAACACTTTCTTTTGCAACAACAACTTTTTCACGATATATTTTAAAGGATGAAACGGATGATGCTTTAGCTAGTTTGGATGATTTTTATTTTAGTAGTAATTATTTAAAAACAACTACTTTACCTTCTTATGTTATATCAAATTATAAAGAAAATGATTATATTATAATTGATTTATATAATTATATTGATGAATTAAGGTTTTCTGATAGTGAGATAGTTTATAATGTTGATACTGATATTGGGATAAGTAGTGAGAATATAATAAAAGGTGAGTGGATTGGTGATAGTTTAAAAACCTCAGAATTAAAGCTAAAAATTCCTAATAGTTATTTTGTTAATGGTAAAACTAGTGTAAGGGTTACTGTTACTACAAGTTCTCCTTATGTTGTTACTTCATCAGCTATTTTTACTGTATATGAGGCTTTAAAGGTTGATGATGCTACAACTAATATTCATGATGAAGTTAATAGTTTTACTGCAGCACTTTCACTTGATACACATGGTTTAGAGGGAGAAGTAGTAATTAATTTTCCTAATACTATAACACCTGATAAAACTGATGATAGGTTATATGATATTACTGATACATCTTTTAAAATAAATGTTGATAAAAATTCTGTTTATTATTTTACACTTTTTAAAGATGTACCAACTGATGTATATAAAATAGATTCATTAAATAAATTTAATATTATAAAATAAAAGGAGGATGCAATGAAAAGAATTACTACAAAAAAAATAATGCTTATAAGTTCTTTAATTGCATTTGTTTTTTTATTTTTTATTTTAAATTATAAAAATTGGTTTTTAAGTGAGATTAATAAAAAAGTTGATTTTCACATTAATGATACTTATCTATCTAGTCATAGTTTAGAAATTATTGATGATTGTGTTTTATTACCTTATCCTAAAGAAATAGGGATTGAACCCAAAATAGGGGAAAGTTTTTTAGGGTATGATGTTGATGGTGATGGAAGTGTTGATTATCAAGCTGGGGAACAAATAGAGGTAGTTAAATCAAGAAGTGTTATGAATATTGATGCTGTTGTTATAGCTGATGCTATTCCTTTTACTGCTTGGTTATATGATGATAGTAGTTATGTATCCGGAGTTGAACTTACGAGTACTGGTTCTATTACTACTAATTGGGATTATAATAAACCTGTTAGATATTTAGTAATACAACCTAATTTTACGGAAGCTACAGGTGGAACTGTTGAAATAACTTTACCAGTTGGAATGCATTGGTATGATACTGATACTAATATAGCAACGACAACTTGGACTCCGGCTTCAGGGGTTATTACTGATGCTTCTTTTACTACTTTAACAGGTCTAACTGGTGATGGTTTGCAAGGGGTAGGATCATATAAAAATTTAAGAACAGGAACTTTAACTTATACTTATAGTTCGTTAGCTACTAATGAAGATCCGATTGTTATTCCTGTTACTTTTGATTATCAAATATGGAATAAGAGTAATATGAGTGATAATAATTTAACTGGTGAAAATGATCCTATTACTGTAACTATGACTGAAAATAGTAATGTTTATAGTAAGAAAATAAATGAAGTCGAATTTAGTACAAATAAACCTCGTGTTGTTGATATATATTATGCAGTTAAAAATTTTTCTGCTGGTGGGGATGTTGATACTTGGATTGCGGGAACAAGTGATTTAACAGGTTATTATGAAAAAATAGTGGTTGAATTTTTACTTCCTACTGATGGAGAGGGCAATTATGCCACTTATGTAAGAGAAGATGTTAATACTTATTTTAGTAATCCAGACTATGCGGAAAAGTGGGAAATAGATAAAACAGATCCGTCTAAAATTGTCTTTACAGCATATGATATTAATTTGACAAGGTGGCTTTATATTTCTCCAATTGTTAACTTTGATGCTAATTTATTTGAAGTTGGTGAGAATGTTGAATATGGATTTACATTAAGAACTGAAACTTATGGTGGAGATGTTTATGAAAATACAAGAATGATTGAAGCTGTAATTATTGACCCGGTTGTTATTAAGCCTTATTCATATGGTAAGACAGTGTATGCGGATGAACCAGATGATATAGAACAATACTTAGGTTTTTTGACATTTTACAATGATGGACTTAGTAATAGTGGTGCTTATACTGTTAAGTATGTATTTGATGATAGAAATGAAATTAATTCAAATGTTA
>CAYJEL010000045.1:0-8248 GCA_964369245.1 uncultured Muribaculaceae bacterium | reverse complement strand
TAACCTAATTAATTTTAGGTTTTTTCTTTTCATTTTTAAATATTAATGATATAATAAAAGTAGAAATGAGTGATTAAGATGAGTATAAAATCAGAAAGAATTGCTAGTAATATAGTAAAAGAACTTAGTTATATATTAACATTTGAAATTAAAAATAAAGACATAAGTTTTGTAACAGTTACAGATTGTAAACTAGCGCCCGACTTAAGTTATGCTAAAATTTATATAACAGTATTTGAAGAAGATAAAATAAATTCAACTTTAAAAGCACTAAAAGAAGCAAGAGGATTTATTAAAAATGAACTTGCCAAAAGAGTTAAAATGCACCATGTTCCTGAATTAGATTTCGTATATGATGAATCAATTGAATATGGTAAAAAAATAGAAAACATTATTGAAAATATTAATAAAGAACAAAACTAAAAAAGTTTTGTTTTTTCATACATTAAAATAAAACTAAATAATAAAATTAAGTATATGAAAAAACTAATAATTATAATATTAATAATTTCCTTATCAATTAATTCCCCAACACTTTCAAAAGAAAAAAAATACATCGCTATTACATTCGACGATGGACCAAGTAAATATACAGAACAACTGATTGATATCCTAAATAAACATAATGCTAAAGCAACATTTTTTTTAAGTGGACCAAATATAAAAAAATATCCTAATTCTATAATAAAAACAGTATCCTATGACAATGAAATTGGAATACATACCTATAGTCATCAACTTTTCATAAATTTAAGTAATGAACAAATAAAAGAAGAAATAAACAAAACAATTATAGAATTAAATAACATAGGATTAACCCCATCTAATTTAGTAAGACCACCATATGGGAGCCTAAATAATAGAGTCATAAATAATATAAACACATCTTTTATTTTGTGGAATAATGATTCTAATGATTGGTTATATACTAACAAAGAAAAAATAAAAAATACAGTTAAAAAAAACTTAAAAGATGGAGATATAATCCTATTTCACGATTCAAAAGAAATTACTCTAGAAGTGATTGAAGAATTATTAGTAGAATTAAAAGATGAATACAACTTTGTAACAGTATCAGAATTATTCAAAATTAAAAACATATCACTAAGCACTAATCAAAAATATTACTCAATAAATCATTGATATTAACAAAAAAAAATAGTATAATATTAATTAGTTTAGCGATGAATAATATTAAGTAATTAATAATAAAGTAATTAGAAAACTAGTGGTAGCTGAAAACTAGTCAATTATTATTAAATGAAATACAAATTAGGAGCTATAATCGGGTAATTCCGTTATCAATATAAGTGTATGATAATTCATAAAATAAGGTGGTACCACGAGCAATTCGTCCTTATGTTTATGGATTTTTTTTATTAAGGAGGAAACAAAATGACACTATTTGAAGATTTAAAATATAGAGGATTAATCCAAGATATTTCTTCACCACTTTTAGAAGAACAAATAAATAAAGGAGGATTAACTTTTTATATTGGAACAGATCCAACAGCAGACTCAATGCATATTGGGCATTATTCATCTTTTTTAATTTCAAAAAGATTAGCTAAAGGAGGACATCATCCTTTACTATTAGTGGGAGGAGCAACAGGATTAATAGGAGATCCAAAACCAAACACAGAAAGACCAATGATAACAAAAGAAGAAGTTGCTCATAATATTAAAGGCTTAAAACACCAAGCAGAAACAATATTTGGTTTCGAAGTAGTCGATAACTACGATTGGACAAAAGATATTAATGTAATTGATTTCTTAAGAGATTACGGTAAATACTTTAATATAAATTACATGCTAGCAAAAGATAAAGTAAAATCAAGATTAGAAACAGGAATAACTTATGCTGAATTTTCATACATGATTTTACAATCCTTAGACTTTATGTATTTATATGAAAATAAAAATTGTACCTTACAAGTAGCAGGTTCAGACCAGTGGGGTAACATAACAGCTGGAATCGAATTAATTAGAAAAAAACTAGATAAACAAGCTTATGGAATGGTAATGCCACTAGTAACAGATTCAAACGGAGTAAAATTTGGAAAAACAGAAGGTAACGCTTTATGGTTAGATAAAAATAAAACATCATCATATGAATTATATCAATACCTAATTAATTTAGAAGATTCAATGATTATAGAATACTTAAAAAAACTAACTTTCCTAACAAAAGAACAAATAGAAGAAATAGAAAAAGACCATCTAGAAAACCCTCATTTTAGAAATGCTCATAAAGCACTAGCTAAAGAAGTAATAACAGATATTCATGGAGAAGAAGAATATCAAAAAGCTGAATATATTAGTAAAGCCTTATTCACAGAAGATATAACACAATTAACAGCTAAAGATATTAAAACATCACTATCAGATGTTAAAACATTTAAAATAGAAGATAATAACTTACAAGATTTATTAGTTAATACAAAAATATGTTCATCAAAAAGAGAAGCAAAAGAAATGATTAGTGGTAATGCTATTAGTATAAACAATAAAAAAATCACTGACTTAGAATTCACTTTAAATGACAATATATTTATAGATAATGAAATCATTGTTATAAAAAAAGGAAAAAAGAATTTCTACATTGGAATAAAATAATTCCTTTTTTTATTATATTTTTTTAATATTGCTAAAAATATTATAAATCAACATGGTTTACCTTGAAAGATAGTATTCATAGTGTTAAAATGAGAATAATGAGGTGAAAATATGGAAAATAAAAATAACTTAAGATTAATGAGAGTTGATGAATTTATGGGGGATGCTAACGGTTTTGAATTCATGAAAAATAGTGCTTGTAGTGGTTCGAAGGCAGTTGAATTTTCACTAGATTGTAGTTATAACCCAAATATAAAATATCCGCACTATATAATTAAGGGTATACCTGGATATCTAATGTCTACTAGATATGCAAAAATGGAATTTGGAGATGAACGCTCAAGAGCATTCTATTACTATAAAAATATATTTGAATTTGATAAGCCACAGGGTCATACTCCTACTAGATTAGTATTAGAAGAGGTAAATCCCACAAATTTTTTTTCATCAATACTTTTAGCTGGAGATATGTTTTCAGTCGAATATGGTAAATTTCCACAAAGAAAAATTAAAGATAAGGAAATAATTGATGATTTAAACTCACGATTTAAATTATCATTACTCATGGAACAAGGAACATATTACACAAATGTTGTTAAAGATTATGACGACAAATTTTCATTAGCAAAAAGTTATATGTATAAGGGAAAAGAAGTTTGTAAACTAAAAGATAATTGGTATTTTGTTGAACCTGTTACATGGTATTATAATAAATCTAATAATCTTCTTTTAACCCAAAATCTTATATCTAGAACAAATGGTACACCAAAAGAATTACAGTTGATATATGATTCTTTATTTCAAGAAGAAAAAAAAGTTAATGAATATGCTAAATTTATAGAAAAAAGTGCTGGTTTAAATAACTCATTTGCTTTAAATTTTCAAAATAAAAAATCTATAGATATTATGAAAGACTATTTAGATAATAAAATTCCAATTTATTTACACGGTAAACCAGGCGAAGGTAAAACATCACGTTTTAAACAATTAGATAATAATTTAATTTCTCTAAATTTAGCTAAATCTGATGAAAATTTTTTAGGAAATTACGAAGAAAATATAAAACCAAAGTGGTATTTAGATTTATTAGAAAAAAGTAACAATAAACCAGATGAATTACATATTTTACTTTTCGAAGAACTATCTAAAGCTACTCCAGAAAAACAAGCTAAAATAGAAAGTATAATTTTAGATAGAAAAGTACACGACGAATGGCCTTTACCTGATAATTGCGCAGTTGGTGGTGATGGTAATGATAGTTTAGGAAATGATGCAGTTCACGGGTTAATTCCATCTTTATATTCTAGAATGGCTCATTTAGAAATTATTACAAATATAGATGAATGGGTTGATTGGGCAAATGAAAATAATATTAATCCTTTAATTAAAGCCTACTTATTAGCTAATCCAAAAGATCTACACTCTAATAATAATACATTTTCTGAATTAAGTGATTTTAAAGTTTGTGTAGATCCAAGAACTTGGGAAAAAGCATCACAACTATTAGATAGTACTAATAATCCATTAATTTTAAAAGGTTTACTAGGAGATGTTATTACAGAAAAATTTTGTATATTTTGTTTAAGTGATTTTTTCAAACTAAAAGATGATTTTCCAAATGAAAATGAATTAAAGAAATTAAAAAATTCTAATCATCAATACAAATTACTAACAATCGCCCATTTATCAATGATTGGTATAAATGACATGGATAAAACTAGAGCTTTTGTATTAAGTCTAGGACAAGAATACTTAAAAGTATTTGATGGTTTTATTGGTTATAATAAAAATATAAATCAAAATAATATAAATGAAAAACAATATGTTAAAAGAAATATTTCCAAAAATGATTAATTTATAAATTTAATAAATTTTAAAATGAAATTACAAAATTTCATTTTTTTTCATTGAAATATTTATAATTAATTTGTATAATATTAGTAGGTGATCAAAATGGAATATAAAATTAATGCAGTAGAAGAAATGGATACAATCCTTTTAGCTCAAAATCTAGAATCAGAAAAATTTGAAAACATGATTATATGCTTAAATGGAGAATTAGGAAGTGGTAAAACATCATTCACAAAAGGCTTTGGACAAGCATTAGGAATAAAAGAAGATATAACATCTCCAACTTTCTCAATTATAAAAGAATATGAAGGAGAATTACCTTTATACCACATGGATGTTTATCGATTAGATGGTAATACAGAAGGTGTTGATATCGAAGATTACTTCACTAAAAATGGTGTTGTTATAATTGAATGGGCAGATACTATTAAAAATATCTTACCTAAAGAAAGATTAGATATAAAAATAAAAATAGTAGATGAAACTAAAAGAGTTATTTACTTAAAACCAATTGGAAAACAATACGAAGAATTAGTTGAAAGCGTAATATGAGTTTTTTTATAGATACATGCTCAGATGATATAATTTTAGCTTTAATAAAAGATGATATTATTGACATTAAAAGAGAAAAAAATGACCAAGATTTATCTACTAGAATAATGACACTAGTAGATAATCTATTTAAAAAAAACAATATAAAACCAATTGATTTAAAAAAAATATATGTAGTTAATGGTCCAGGATCATTCACAGGTATTAGAGTAGGAGTTACAATAGCCAAAACAATGGGATATTGTTTAAATATTCCTCTAATTAAAATATCAAAACTAGAATTATTATCTTCTTCTATAGAAGGATATTCAATGCCAATTATAGATGCTAGAAGAGGATATGTTTTTGGAGCAATATATAATGATTTAAACCCTGTTATAGAAGATAAACACATCTTATTAGAAGAATTAAAACAACAAGGAAACTACCAAATTATAGAAGATTCTAAAAATATAGATATTTTAAAAGTTATAAATAAACATAAAAATGATATCCCAGTAAACCCTCATGAATTAAATCCAAACTATTTAAAAAGAACTGAGGCTGAAGAAGTTTATGATAAAAAAAATAACTCAAACTAATGAATTAAACAATTTAACACAATACAAAATAACTATAAATGAATTTACAAATTTATATGGATATGAAATCGATAATGAAATTGTTGGATTTATCGATTTTTCTTTAATATTCGATAGAATAGAATTAAATTATATATTCGTTAAAGAAAATCATAGAAAAAACAATATAGCTAAAAAATTAATGGATGTTATGATAAAAAATAATTTACCAATTACTTTAGAAGTTAATGTTAATAATAAAAAAGCATTAAATCTATATAAAAAATACAATTTTAATATAATAACTATCCGTAAAAACTATTATGGTAATGAAGATGCATATTTAATGGAAAAGAAGGTGATATAATGAATATTTTAGCAATCGAATCAAGTTGTGATGAAACAAGTATGAGTATAATAAAAGATGGAACAATAGATTTAGCAACAACAATTGCTTCCCAAATTGATACCCATAAATTATATGGTGGTGTAGTTCCTGAAATAGCTAGTAGACAACACATTGAAGCAATTACAATAGTTTTAGATGAAACATTAAAAAAAGCTAACTTAACAATGAACAACATAGACGCTATAGCAGTAACGTATGGACCAGGCTTAATTGGTTCATTACTAGTAGGATTAATAACCGCTAAAACACTAGCTTTTATTTATAATAAACCATTAATACCTGTTCATCATATAACAGGTCATATCTATGCTAATAACATTGATAATAAACTAAACTTTCCATTAATAGCTCTAGTTATAAGTGGTGGCCACACTGAAATAATTTTAATGAAAGATCATTTCGACTTTGAAAAAATAGGTGGCACAGTAGATGATGCTGTAGGTGAGTGTTATGACAAAGTAGCTAGAATTCTTAATCTACCATATCCTGGTGGACCAAATGTTGATAAACTAGCTAAACAAGGACAAGATACTTATAATCTACCACTTCCATTAAATGATAATTCATATAACTTTTCCTTTAGTGGATTAAAATCAGCTGTAATAAATTTAGCTCATAATGAAAAACAAAAAGGAAATGAAATTAATAAAGAAAACTTAGCTTGTTCATTTCAAAATAGAGTAGTTACTATTTTAACTAAAAAAACAATGAGAGCACTAAAAGAATATAATGTAAATAACTTAATAATAGCTGGTGGAGTAGCAGCAAATCAAGCAATAAGAAATGAATTGATAAAACAATGTGATGAAAATAATATAAATATAAACATTCCAGAATTTATTTATTGCACAGATAATGCCGCTATGATAGGAGCAGCAGCTTATTACTTATATCAAAATAACATAACTGCTAACCTAGATTTAAAAGCAAAAGCAACTGGAGATTTCAAAAAAAATACTAACGAAAATCATTAGTATTTTTTTATTGCCAAGTATCAATTATATTACAATTACTACTAGCTGGAACTGGATCAGGTTTATCCATTCTAATAACCATTGGAATTAAAAATGCTTTTCCAAAAGCCATACAAGTACCAGGTTGTAATGTTTTTAACTTTTCAATTATATCCTCACTCATATTAGGTAACATTTTTCTAATATATTCTAAATCTAAAGGATGAGTTATTTTAAATATAAAGAAATTAGATAACTGAGAAATAACAGTATCTGATAGCTCAATAGGTCTTTGTGAAATCAAATTAATCATTAACCCATGTTTACGACCTTCTTTAGCAATTCTTTCAAATATATTGTATCCAAGTAAGAAATTGTCATTATCACTCTTAACATAACGATGAGCTTCCTCTAAAAATATATGAAAAGGTAAACTAGCTCTATTAGGTAAAGATTTTAAATAATTAAATAATAACTTAGAAAAATATTTAGTAACAAATTTAGTAAACCAATCCTCAACTTCTTCTAAATTAAAGTTAATTATTTGAGCCTTCATATTATTTTTAGTAATAATAGAAGCAATATATTGATTTATATCCATAAACTTATCAGTTACAAAATAATCAATATAAGGACCATTTATAATAGAATGAATACGAACCTTTAAAGTAACAGCAGCATTATACATACTTTTATTTTTAAGTAATCCCTCACTAATTAAAGCAAAATTTAAAGCTTTTTCTAAATCTTCTAAACTATAATATACTTTTTCATTAACTTTATTTTTTTCTAAATCTTCATCAATAAATCCACTTAAATAATCATTTAATAAATTACTCTCAGAAAAATTATCCTTATCATTTATTAAAAAACAATCTCTAAACTTACGAGTATATCCAGCTCCTTGAACCTCAGCCTCTAAATTAATTTCAGCTGTCGAACACGTATTAAAAATTTGAAAAACTTCATTTCTTTTACTAATAGCATTTTGTGTAGTATATAAAATAGACATAATAGCTTTAGAAATAATATGATTCTTAATCTTACTAGCTTGTTCACCAGAAGAAGCAAAAGTTTTAGCTAAATTAAGTGCATGATCTAAAATAGATAACTGACTGTGCTCAGCTGCATCAAGTAAAATAGCTAAATCATCTATATCAAGTAAAAATACAGGTATTTGTAATTGTTCTCCCTCTTTATCACTTTTATTGGTAGTAATATATTTAAATTGATAATTACTATTTAAGGCGGCCATATTCATAAAAGCATTATGATACTCACCAAAAGTATCAAATATTAATATATTA
>CAYJEL010000044.1:0-8255 GCA_964369245.1 uncultured Muribaculaceae bacterium | reverse complement strand
TTGGAAGAGGTGGTGGATCTATTGAAGATTTATGGCCTTTTAATGAAGAAATAGTTGCAAGAGAAATATTTAAATCTAAAATACCAATTATAAGTGCTGTTGGGCATGAAGTTGATTTTACAATAGCTGATTTTGTGGCTGATTTAAGGGCTGTTACGCCAACTGCAGCTGCAGAACTTGCAGTACCTAATGTTATTGATTTATTAAGTAATATTAATCAAATTAAAATAAGGTTAAATGAAAATATATTAAAGAAATTTCATTTTGAAAAATTAAGGTTAGATGGTTATAAAAATTCTTATATAGTAAAAAATCCACTTATTTTATATGAAAATAAAAAGCAGCAAATTGATATTATTAAAAATAATTTAAATAATGAGATTTTAAAAAAATATAAATTAGAACAGTTAAGGTTAATTAATTTAAAAAACTCATATATAATTAAAAATCCGAAATTTTTATATGAGAATAAAAAGATTTTATTAAGTAATTATTATATTAGTTTAAATAATAATATGAATAATTTATTAAAGAATAAGAATGTTAAATTTGTAAATTTAATTGAAAAGTTAGAAATTTTAAATCCTTTAAGTATATTAAAAAGAGGGTATAGTATAACTTATAAAAATGATAAAATAATCAAGTCAATTAATGATGTTAGAGAAAGTGAAATTCTTACTATCAAATTAAGTGATGGTAATATAAATGTTGAGGTGAAATAATGAATTTTGAAGAAAAAATGGTAAAATTAGAAACTATAGTATCTGAATTAGAAGGAGATAATTCTAATTTAGAAGAATCAATTAATAAATACACTGAAGCTATGAAGTTAATTAAAGAGTGTGATGAACAACTTAAAACAATTGAAACTAATATAACTAAAATTGTTAAAGAAAATGGTATTGAGGATTTTGAATTAGAAAATTAATAAGTGAGGACTAGTTGGTCCTTTTTAATTTGACAAATTTTGAGATAGTGTTAAAATTAAATTATAACAGTGTAATAAAAACAAAATTAAAGGAGGTAAAATATTAAACGGTTATTTTTTCTTATTACATTATTTACTTTTATTTTTATCATTACAATACTTTCGATAATATTTTCTAAAAATAAAATTATTTTATCTTTTGAGGGAAATAGAATTGATGGGGTAGAGATATATCAAAAAATTGATAATAAAATAATATATTCTAATTATGAGGATATTTATTATTTGAATTCTAATAGTAAATTACCACTTTATGAAGCTTTAAATAAGAGTATTATAACAATTCATCAAATAATTGAATATAACAACAGTAGTGATATATCTAATATTAATCTTAATATATATACTTGTAATGAAATAATTATAATTGGAGATATCTTATCAGATGAAATTTGTTTAAATTAAAAAAACACTTTATAGTGTTTTAATTTTCGCCTTGTTCTAGCATATTAGTTATAAAAATACCATAGCCTTTTTTGGGACTATCAACAATTACGTGAGTAACTGCTCCAATTATCATATCGTTTTGAATTATAGGTGAACCACTCATTCCTTGAATAACTCCTCCGGTTTTATCTAATAATTCTTCATCAGTAATTTCAAATAGTATATTTTTAGTATCACCATCGCTTATTTTAGTTATATTGATGGTAAATTCTTGAATATTGTTTCCTTCTAGTACAGTTCTTATGATGGCTTCGCCTTTTGTAATTAAAGAAGGATCGGCTACTTTGTATAGTGCTTGTGTTGAGAAGTCTTCGGTATATTGACCGTAAATACCTTGGTTGGTATTTTCGGTAATTTCACCAAAGATATTTTTGGAATCAATTAAAGCATTTTTTTCACCTGGAACTCCATTGGTACTGGGAATAATATTAGTTACTTCTGAAGAGAAAATGTTACCTCCTGAAATATCTAGTATTTTGCCTGTATTTTTATCTAAAATTTCGTGTCCTAAGGCTCCAAATAAATTTGTATTAGGATCGATATAAGTTAATGTACCAATTCCTGATATAGTATCTTTTACATATATTCCTGTTTTATAAGTATTATTATCCCTAGTTAATTTTAAATTTGTATATTCAGTAATGTTTCCTCTAATATAACCAATTTTAATGCTACCGTTACTGTTATTTATTATGTTTGATAATTCTGTAACACTAAGTACTTCTGTATCATTTATTGTTGTTATAATATCACCAATTAATAATCCTGAATCTTTTGCAATGTACTCATCATCAACTTTATAAAATCCTACTATCATAATACCACTTGATTTTAGCTGTATTCCAATATTTTGACCTCCAGCTATAATATATTCTGAATAGGCGTTGATGGTTAGAGGGAAAATTGTTACTAACAATACAAGAAAAAGTAATGTTTTTTTAATCATTAAGTCACTCCTTTACATCAGACTACATAACTAGTATAACTAAAATTTAAAAAAATATTAAAAAAATTGTCGAAATATGTTTACAAGTGTTAAAATATGTGATATTATTAATATGTCAACTGAGTTAGGTTGACAAACCATTTTATTTTACTAATAACATCGTTTATTAGTATATAAAAAAAACAATCTTAATTGATTGTTTTTTTGTTTATTAAATAGCAATTAAAGTTATTACAAATGAACCTACCATTAATAATAAAAATATAAAAGCCATTATTTTTCCTGCTTTTTCATTCATATTAAACACCTCACTAATAATTATAAACTAATTTTTAAATAATTGGAATATTTTTTTAAAATATTAATAAAGTTTATTGAGGTGGACGATGAAGAAAATATTGGACAAGTTAATCAAAACAATAAAAGTAGATAAAAATATAGTACTGTTTTTTGTAATAATATTGGTAATAGGGATACTTTCTGGTTCATTACTTGTAACGATTTTAAATGATGCTGATAAGAAATTGATTAGTGATTATTATTATGATTTTTTAAGTAATATTAAAAATACGAATTATTTTGAAGTTTTAAAGGATAATGCTATTACTGGATTAATATATATATTAGGTATTTGGTTGTTAGGAATTTCTGTTATTGGAATTCCTATTATAGTATTTTTATTTTTTAGTAAGTGTTTTACTTTAGGGTTTAGTATAGGGACAATATTTTATACGCAGGGAATTAAGGGAATATTAAATGTTATAGTGTTTTCTGCTGGTCAATTTATATTTATATTAAGTTTATTATTTTTAGCATTATATGCTTTAAGTTTTTCGTTTTTCTTAATATATAGTTTGGTGAAGAAAAAAACAATTGATTTTAAAATTATGATTAATAAGTATTTAATTGTTTTAGCAATAGTTTTAGTTATTTTTTTAATAACTTTAATGTATGATACTTATTTAATGCCGTATTTAATTGAAAATATAGGTAATTTAATTAAATAAATGTTATAATGTAGTAAGGGTGATTTAGATGAAAACTGTAGTAATAGGTATGAGTGGAGGGGTAGATAGTAGTGTTGCTGCTATTTTACTTAAAAAGCAAGGTTATAATGTTATTGGTTTATTTATGAGGAATTGGGATTCTTCAATTAATAATGATATATTAGGAAATCCTACTTTAAATAATAATATTTGTCCTCAGGAACAAGATTATAATGATGCTTTAAAAGTATGTCAACAATTAGAGATACCTTTAGAAAGAGTTGATTTTGTAAAAGAGTATTGGGATTATGTTTTTACTTATTTTTTAGATGAATTAAAAAAAGGTAGAACTCCTAATCCTGATATTATGTGTAATAAATATATAAAATTTGATATGTTTTCTAAGCATGCTAAAATGTTAGGAGCAGATTTTATTGCTACTGGGCATTATGCTAGAATGAGTAATGGTAATCTTTTAAAAGGTTTGGATCAAAATAAGGATCAAAGTTATTTTTTAGCTCAAGTTTCTAGAAAACAGCTTGAAAATGTTTTGTTTCCAGTTGGTGAATTAAATAAAGAAGAGGTACGTAAAATAGCTTTGGAATATGGTTTAATTACAGCTACTAAAAAGGATTCAACGGGTATATGTTTTATAGGTGAGAGAAATATAACTAAGTTTTTGGAAAATTATTTACCAAATAATCCTGGTAATATTGTTAATATTAAAACTGGTGAGGTTATTGGTAAGCATATAGGGTTAATGTATTATACAATTGGTCAAAGAAGAGGGCTTAATATAGGTGGATTTTCTGATAGAACATTTGTTGTTGGTAAGAATTTAGATAAAAATGAGTTATATATAGCAGATGGTGATACAGAATATTTATATAGTGATTCTTGTTTAATTGAAGAGATTAACTGGTTATATGAAGAAAAAATAACTGAATGTAGCGCTAAATTTAGGTATCGTCAATCTGATAATGATGTTAGTATAGAGCATTTAGATAATAAAATAATGGTAAGATATCCGCAAAAGATTAAAAGTGTAACTCCTGGTCAAATATGTGCTTTATATAAAAATGATATTTTAGTTGGTAGTGGTATCATTAAAGAAATATATAAAGATAATGAGAAAATAAAGTATATTTAAAGATATACTTTTTATTTACACTTGACATTTTATGTAAATGTGCTAAAATGATAATAGGAGGTCTAGTAAATGAATAGATTAAATGATATTTTAAGAGAACTAGGGATTTCTAAAGTTAAATTAGCACAATACTTAGGAGTGTCAAGACAGATGATTTATAATTATTTAGAACTTGATAGTGTTAATAAATGGCCTAAAGATAAGAAATTATTATTACTAAATTTATTAGGAGTTAAAAATTCTGAAGAGATAGACTTGATAAATGTGGATACTGATTACATTAATGTTGTTGATGCTAAATTGAATGAAAATAGTTATGTTGATTCAAATGATAAAAGTGTTTTAGGAAATTTATCTAAAAGAGAAAAAATTTTAATGCAGGATGTTATTACTTTAATGAAAGATAAAGTTCAAACAAAACAAGGGTATTATATAATTTTGTATATGTATCACTTATTACAGTCAGTAGATAGTTCGAAAGAATTAAAATATATGTTAGGTTATGTTTCAAAAGCATTAAGTTTTACTAATCCTAATGAGTTTATATTTGATGAAGAACAACAATTAATATATGAAAGTATATTGTTCTCAGCTTCAAACTTATACAATAGAGGAACAGCTTCAAAACCTAAAATAGCAGCTTCTCGTGAACAATTTATAGCTTATATTGAACAAAAAAAAGAAGAAAAAATGAGTAGAACCTTGGAATTTACATCGACAAAAGAGAAAGCCTTAAGAGAACTCAACTACACAAAAATTACAGAAGAAAACTTATCAGAAGTCTTAACTAAAATGGCGGAAATCGAATCTCGAAAAGTAGGGAACTAAATCATTGAATATTTCAGTGATTTTTTTATAAGGAGATAATATGACTATAGAATCAAAAGAATTAGAATTATATCAATTAAAGAATATTAATTTAAAAGAATATAGGGTTATTATGATAAACGATAAAGGAATTGTTACTGGATATGAACGAAAGATTGGAACATTGTATGAAGAATGTTACGGTGATTATGCTTCAAAAAATGGATATTTTAGAAGTAGTATTTATGATCTTGTTGAATATAATAATTATCTTTTAGTTAACTTATCTGATGAAGCAGGGAGTTATTTTTTAAGTTATTTGCCTAATGAGATTACTCCAATACAGTTATATTCGCTGGAGATTTTAGCAGAAAGTTTTAATCAAGTTAAAGAGATGTTTGTCCAAATAAAAGATGGAAAAGATTTTGAATACGATGAAAATGTATATGAAAATTTTGCGTTAATTGCGCTACAAAATGTAGTAGTTAATGATCAAAATAGTAAGACAAAATAATTGGGAAATATTATTAATTTACCGGGAAATATTATTAAATATTTCTTTTTTTATCTGAAAATATTGATTATTTCCCACTTAATTATCAAATTTAATCATTTACACCATAACTTTACATTTACATTTAGATTAAACATAAGCAAAATAAAGGTGAAATAACTTGTCGTTTTTGTAAAAGTGTAAAGTAAATGAAATAAAAATAGTACTTTTTTTGTACTATTTTTTATTAAATTCTTTAATTTTATCGTTGATTTTTTTAAGTTGTAATTCGTGTTGGTTGTCTTTTGGGAAATAGTATTTTTTATCTTTTATTTTATCTGGTAAGTACTGTTGTTTTACTAGACTGTTTTTATAATTATGAGGATATAGATATGTTTTAGAATTGGTTTTTATGTGAGTTGGAACATTACCGGTATTACCACTTCTAATATCATTTAAAGCACTGTCTAAAGCTATGTGACCACTATTGGATTTTGGAGATAGTGCTAATTCTATAATCATGTTACCTAGTGGTATTCTAGCTTCCGGTAAACCGACTCTTTCACAGGCATTTATGCATGCATCAACTTTGACCCCCATGATAGGATTAGCAAGTCCAATATCCTCATAAGCTATAACTGTCATTCTTCTGTAGATACTATCTAAATCACCAGCTTCAATTAAACGAGCTAAATAGTGAAGGGAAGCATCTACATCACTTCCTCTTAAAGATTTTTGAAAAGCTGATAAAACATCATAATGACCATCTTCATTGTTATCGTGAAAAAATACTGGTTTAGAATTTATGAGTTTTATATTTTCAATGTTAATTATTTTATTACAAGCGTAGTAGCACACTTCTAATAAGTTTAAAGCAAATCTTAAATCTCCACCAGATAGTTTAACAATATGCTTAATTGCCTCATCATCGTATGTGATATTTTCTAATTTGCTTATTGCTACTTTAAGCCCTTCTTCTAAATCTTCATCACTTAATTCTTTTAATTCATATATTTGACATCTACTTCTTATTGCTGGATTTATTTTGTGGTATGGATTAGATGTAGTTAATCCAATTAAGATAATCATTCCATTTTCTAAATAGGGAAGTAATATATCTTGTTTATCTTTATTTAAACGATGTATTTCATCAACTATTAAAATAATTTGTCCAATTTTAGATTCTTCAATTACTATATCGAAATCTAATTTTTTATTTATTACTGCATTTAGTATTCTATACCTTAAATTGAGTTCACTGACAATTGCTGTTGCTATACTTGTTTTTCCAATTCCTGGTTTACCAAATAAAATCATTGAAAAAAGTTTATTATTTTTAACTAAGTTACTTAAAATTTTATTTTCGCCTATTAAATGTTTTTGACCTATAACTTCTTTTAAGTTTTTAGGTCTTAATATATTTGCTAAAGGTTCCATTTGAATCACCACCTATATTTTAACACAAAATATTAATAAAGATAAGTTTATATTTTTAAATTAATTGTTTTTTTAACCAAATTTATTTAATTTATTGTATAATATGAATAGGTGTTAAAATGAATTATAAAGAAGAATATAAAAATTATTTATTAATTGATAAAAAATATAGTGAACAAACAATAAATTCATATATGAATGATATTACTAAGTATTTAGATTATATAAAAAATAATAATATTTTAAAAGTTAGTAAAGAAGATATAAAATTATATCTTAAATATTTACATAGTTATTTAGATATTAAAAGTATTAATCATAATATATCAGTGTTAAAAAACTTTCACAAGTTTTTAATTATAGAAAATAAAATAACAGTCGATCCTTTTGAGAATATATCGCTTATAAAAGATGTTAAAAAACTACCGATTGTTTTAGATTACAGTGATATAATAAAAATATTAGATGTCAATTTAAATAATAGTTATAGTTACAGAGATAAAGCAATGCTTGAATTAATGTATGCAACTGGTATAAGAATAAGTGAGTTAGTTAATTTAAAAATAAATGATTATGATGTTAAAATGAATTTAATAAGAGTTTTAGGTAAAGGAAGTAAAGAAAGAATAATTCCATTAGGGGATATAGCTTCTCAATATTTAGATATATATATAAATGAACATAGAAATAATTTAATTAAAGATAATACTGAGTATTTATTTTTAAATAACAGAGGAACTAATTTATCTCGTCAAAGTTTTTTTAAGATAATTAAATTACAAGCAATCAAAAAAAATATAAAAAAGGAGTTTTCACCACATACACTAAGACATTCATTTGCTACACATTTATTAGATAGAGGGGCAGATATAGTTAGTATAAAAGAAATGTTAGGGCATAGTTCTTTATCTACTACACAAATATATACACATATTTCAAACAATAAATTAAAAGAACAATATAAAAAATTTCATCCTCATGGATAAAATGGATTTGACAAT
>CAYJEL010000043.1:0-8296 GCA_964369245.1 uncultured Muribaculaceae bacterium | reverse complement strand
CCAATACCACTTCTATCTGCTACTATATCTTCCCAAGCCATATTTATTCCTCCTTAAACATACAAATTTTCCTAACAAATATATACTAAATATATTAATATACATTTGTTAAGAAAAAATTAATTTTCTTAATTACATATTTACTCTTGAATTAGATGAAGCATCTGCAGCAGCATAAGCAGCTACAACTGTATCTAAAACACGACCACAATCTTCAACAGATTGATAAAAACTATTAAATTGTGAACTTAATTGATCTAAAGTTTGACGAGTTTTAGTAGCTGAATCACCACTCCAAGTTCCTTTATCACCAACTAATTCGAATTGTCTTTTAACAGCTTCAAATATAGTTTTCATTTCATTACTATCAGTTTTTAAATTAGAAGATATTGTTCTCATATCTTCATATGATAATGAAGTATTTCCCATAAATAAAATTCCTTTCTAAATTAATTAAACATATTTTTTAATTTTTCTTGAGTGTCTTGATAATCAGCAGCTGTAGTACCGATATGTTGAGACATTTTTTGTAATGTATTAGCTAATTCACTCATTACTTTAGCTTGTGCAGCAACTTTTGCTGTATAAGCAGTAGAATCAGTACCAGCCCAGAAATTTTGAAGTTTTAAATTTTCTCCTTCAATTTGACTTAATAAATCTCTAAATCTATTAGTTAATTGTAAAACTTGTGTACTTAAATCTGCAGTTGCATCAAAGTTCATACTTAAATTCATATCTTATTCCTCCTACTATATAAATAATAACACTATCCTAAAAAATTGTAAAGTTTTTTCTACATTTTTTTCATATTTTCCAACAATTTAATATAACCTATTTTACCATTTTTTATTACAAAACCATAATTATAACCAATGTCCATTTTCATTTCAGGAATTAATTTTTGAACTTGAATTGTGTACTGATTAGAAATACCACTTCCTACCCAAATAGCATTACTAGCATTAACATAAGTTTTAAACCATAACTCAAATTCATATTTTTTAATTTTATCAATAGTATCTAATATAATAAAATCAACTAATTCTAAATTACTAACAATATTAAACATATTATCTATTTTAACTTTATCCGTAATTTTAGATATAAATCCATCTAAACCATAAATAAATACTGTTATCTTTGGTAATTTACTAATTAATTCTTTATTCATATTACAACTATCATATTGCTGCTTAACAGAAGTAAATAAGCCTAATAACTGTTCTAAATATTCATTATATTGATTCTTAATATAATTTGTTCCAGCAACTAATTCATCACTAAAATCATCCATAGTTCCATTAATAAATATCACTCTGGAATTATTTATAACTTTTACTTGTTCAACTAATACTTCACAAAAAGGTTTTAATAATTCCAAATCTTGTGAGGATATTAAAGAAACATAATTTTTCATAAATTCAAACTTAGAAATATTTAAAGAATCTTTTTCAATTCCAATAACTAAATCACCATTAGAAGATAAACTATTTACAATATCATCATAACCAATTACATCTGGTAACTTAGGTATTTTACGAGCAAATACTTCAGTATTTTTACTTAAAATATCACATTTTTCTTTAATAAATACAGGTATATCATCAACATCAGTTGCTAAAGCAGTTTGAAACTCATAAATTTCACTTCCTTTAAATATTCCTCTTCCATAAATTTTTGCAGGATATTTTTTCTTAACATTACCTAAAATCGAAGAAAAATCATCTTCCCTATTTTGTTGTAAAGCATAAATACTAGAAAAATTTTGTGCTAATTTGTATCTAATACCATTTGGAGTATTAACAGTAACTATAAAATAAATTCCATATTTAGTACAATCCCTTGTTACAATTCCTACTCGTTCTTCTAAATTATTAAAAGTTTCATTAAAAATTTCAAAATTATTTATAACAATTACCATAGCTGGTATTACTTTACCACTATTTTTAACATAAGTACTAAAATCACCATTATAATCAGCAAATAACTGTTTTCTTTCTTCTATAGTATCTTCAATCATTTTAAATAAATTAATAACCTCATCACCATTGTCAGTTCCAAGGACATTACCAACTAAAGGACATTTATTAAACATTTTTAAAACTTCAGAACCAAAATCTAAAATATAAAAATTAATTTCAGATGCTGAATATAACTGCATAGCAGAATAAATAGTAGTAATAATAAAATTTTCCTTACCAGAACCACTCGCACCATATACAGCACAATTACCTTCATCAGTTAAAGATAATGTTAATAATCTTTGCTCTTGTTGCGCTGGTAAATCATATTCACCAATTATAGTTTCAATAAATCCTAACTTTTTACTATATTTATATTTAATAATTAAATTTTCAACCCTTATATCACTAGGTATATTTTCAAGCCATAAAGGACGACAATTAATATTTCTTTCTTTAGCAACATTACTTAACTCAGTTAAAATATTTAATAACTCTTCACCCTTAGCTTCAACTATTACTTCCTCTTTTTTCTCTTTAGTATCAACAATTTTATAAACTTTACCAATATTATCAATAAAATTAATAGAAGTATCTACAGTTTTTTTCATTTTTTCAGAAGGACGATATTTATTTCCAGCCCAAGCAGCTTGACCTAACAAAAATATTTCATTTTGTCCAACTTGGAAATAAAATCTACCAGTTTTTTTCAAAAATGCTGCATCAGGACATTTAATTACCTCATTAGAATCAGATGGGTCTTGTACTCTCATACAAACCCTAAATCTTGTATTACTCCAAATTTGAGGATCAACTACCCCGCTAGGTTTTTGAGTAGCTAATATCAAATGAACTCCTAAAGAACGACCAATACGAGCAGTCGATATTAACTGAGCCATAAATTCAGGCTGTTGAGACTTTAATTCCGCAAACTCATCACTAATTATAAATAAATGAGAAACAGGTTCATCAATAACTTTTTCACGATATAGCTTTTGATATTTATATATATCAATTGTACTATCTCCAGAAACCTCACGTGCCTTATTAAATAAAGCTTGTCTTCTTTTTAATTCCGATTCAATAGAAGCTAAACTCCTATTAATTTCATTAGCATCCAAATTAGTAATAGTCCCTACTAAATGAGGTAATTTTAACCCAGTTAACTTATTTTCAAAAGCACCAGCCAATCCACCACCTTTATAATCAATTAAAATGAATTGAAATTCATCAGGATGGTAATTAATAGCAGCTGATAAAATATAAGAAATAATAAATTCTGATTTACCAGAACCTGTCATACCAGCAATTAATCCATGAGGTCCATGATATTTTTCATGCAAATCTATTCCTATTTTATCACCGTTTTTACCTAAACCAACAGGTACATTTAAATTCATAATTGGATTAGAATTTTCCCACCTAAATGGAATATTTAACTGTTCAACTTTACCTACATCAAACATTTCTAAAAATGTAACTTTGTCTGGTAAAGAACCTTCTCCTTCAATTGAAATATCTATTGGAATATTTGATAAAGATAGTGCACATTCGTTAAAATTAATAGATGTAACCATATCATAACTATATTTAATCTCTTTATTCATATTATCAAAGAAATGCAAAATACCATGTTCATTATCAAGTTCCATAAACACTTTACACCTATCAGGTAAACCAGTTAAGGCTTTATCTAGAATTAATAGTTCAAAACCAATATTGATATCTTCATCTAATATATTTTTAATAACATCAAAATCTCTAATTTTTTTAAAATTATCAGTTATAATCAAATAATTACTACTCTTATTTTTTCCATCTTTAGAAGTCTTATTTTGATAAACTCTATCTAAGTGATAAAAAATTTCTTTATATTCCTCGTTACTAACTCCAAAAAATCTTAAACTTCTATCATCAGTAAATAAATGAGGTACTGTTTTTATAAAATTCCATTGAAATTCATTTTCTTCATTAGTTAAAATTACAACTTTCAAATCATCGTAACTGTGTAAAGCTAAAATCTGTATTAACATTCTTTTAGTAAATTCACTTATGTTAAAATAATCACCAATAATACCAGATATAAAATTATCCTTTAAAGACATAATAACAGGTACTTGATTTAAATTTTTAGGTTCATTTCCTAAACTTTCAACCATTTGTTTTAAATTATCCTCAGCCATAGTAAAATGTTTTTCCGGATACTTTAAATCAATTTTCATAGGAAAAGTTCCAATACCCAAATTAATTTCTAAAAAATCACTATCCTCAGCTCTTCTTTGCCATAATGTTGTATGCCTTTTTAAAATAGTTTCCTCAGATTGCTTAGTATCTAAATAATTATTTTGTAGAATACTAGTTTGTTCTTTTCTTATTTTTTCAATATCAGCTTTAATACTCTCAATATATTGACCATACTTTTCTTGCCTTTTAGCTTCATTTTCTTTAATTCTTTTCTTAGTAAATTTTCGATTTAAAGTTGGCCAAACAAGTACACCAGCTAACATCCCAACACACATAATAATTGATGGCAACGCTGATATTAAAGAACTATTACCACTACTTAAATTAGAAATAGCAACAACACCAGTTGTCATTGAGCTTAAAGACATCGTTATCATAGGCCCAACAGTAAGTAAAGCATTCCCCCCAGGTTCCTCAACCTTTTCTGGTGGTGGATCAATATTTACTACTGCTGTCTCGATTTTATATACAAACCTAGGAACCTTGTGAAAATAATCTTTTTCTTCATACATAGCTAATTCAAAATCATTATCCTTTTCAACAAAATGGTCATTAATAACTGCATTTAAAACATTCTTTTGTAATTTTACTTCTAATCCAATAGGATTATAGTCAAGTACACTCATAATACCTAAATAATAAGTCATTTTATTATTAACATTTTCCCCAATTAAAATCATTTTTAAACCAAAAATAAAGATAGTATCCCCAATATTCATTTTTTTTCTTTTAATAACCTTAGCCCCATTAACATACATCCCTTGTTTAGAATTATTATCAACTAAAATTATTTCACCATTTTCACTCTTAATAACAGCACAATTTTGTTCAACATATTTATGTACTATTTGATTGGTATCCAAACTACCAATATTTATACCAGAAACCAAACTATTTTCTATTTCATAGTAACTATAATTAGTATTAATTGAAGAACAATATATAATATAAGTTTCCTTTTCAATCACATTATGAATAACATAAAAATTATTAGGTGTAATAATAAGACTAGATTTTGGTGAATTATTCTCCATACAAAAAACTTCAGCATTACTAACTAACTTCCATTTGCCATTATCCGATTCAATTGATATTAAATTTCTATTCATTCCCGATTTATCAATATCTGTAATCCAATAACTTCCACTTACTTCTTCAGGTAAAATTAAATTATCCATTTTCTTATCTTTTAATACTGAAACCCTCATTATTCTTCACCCTTTACAAAACAATCAATCTAGTACCATTTTTTAAACTAGAATCATTAACCAAAACATTATTTTTATATTCATTTCCTGTTATACTATCAATAAACTTAGTATCAGATAATGATTTATTAAAATTGCCATTAGTAACTTCAATTATAGAATTCAATATATATTTTTTTACCGTTCCAACCATCTTATTATTAGGAATATAAATTTCTAATTCCATCTCTACACTAGGAATTATAACAGTTATTAAAAATTTGTTTTTCATACTATCATCCTATCTTTAATAAAATTATAACATAATAAAAAATATTAAACAATTGACTTTTTAAAAAAAATCATTATAATATTTAAAGCGAGGTGAATTATGAAAAACTATGAATTAGATTATAACTTTAAAAACTTCTTTATTGATTACTCATATTTAGAAGAAACAATAATTACAAAAAAAGACCTAGAACTATTAAACATAATATTAAGTATCATGATACTTAAAACAGAAATTATTAATTACTGTTTAAATTCAAAAGATAATGATTGTTCAAAAACATTCATGGCTTTAGATTCAGATATTCCCAACAACTTTCATGATAAATACAATCTGAATAAATTAAAACAAATAAACCTTCAAATACAAGAAACAAATAATGAAGAAAAATTAACTATTTTAAATGAATCTAAACAAAAGATATTAAAAAATATAAAAACTACTAAACTAGAAAGAAAGAAATTTATTGCCAAATGGTATTCTATTATATCTAAACAAAGACTTAAAATAGAACAAATAAATAGTTTAATAAAAAAGTTTAATCATTTAAATCAAACAGATACAAATCATAATTCTGAAAAACAATTACACCAATTACAACAACTACTAAACAGCATAACAAATTCCAAACAATACTCAAAATCAAATACAACTTTAGAAAACTGGTTTTGGAATAAAAAAGTAACAAATGAATTAAATTATAAATACATAACTAAACACAATCAAAAAACCATAATAAATACACCATAAGGTGTTTTTTTATGCAATAATTAATGATATACTTAAAATGGTGAGAATATGAAAAAAGAAAAAATACCTAAATACATAACACAATTAATTGCAGTAACTCTTACAGCAACCGCCATAATAAATCCCTTACTAGCTATTATTACTGCTATTGTGGTTCCAACAACCTTTACTGTTAGTAATAAAATACTATTTAAAAATAAAAAAGCAGAATTATTCGCTGTTAACAAACAAAACTACATAGGTCAGAAATTAGGAAAAAATTTCTTTAAAATAGGACTTATAAAAAATAAATCAGAATACTTTAAAACAGAAATGTTAAATCTATTGCTAGACTTAAAAAAAGAAAATAACTACACAACAATATCACAAGCTCTAGTTTACAAAGAATTACAACGGTTAGAAAAATTAAATTTAATTGAAAATTTAACAAAACTAGAAAGACCTTATAAAAACAAAATAGAACAACACTTTCAAAACTATCTAATTAATTTTGGTTTAGGTAATTTTAATAACCTTTTAAAAAATAACAAAAAATATAACATTTCTTTTAAAAGAACAAATAAAAAAGTTGATGAAGAAATATTAAAAGAATTATTACAAGAAAATAATGTAATAATTAAAAATAAAAAAGGGATTAAAAAAATTAAATTGAAAAACAAAAAACAATTAAATAACCAAACAATAATAGAAAACAAAGTTCAAGAAGTTAAAAAACCAATAGAAAATAATAATCAAATAAATGATATAAACCAAAATAATAATACTAATCTAACTAACCAACATGAAACAACTAGTTCTAATGATGTAACAAGAGAACAACTTCAAGAACTAAGAGATTTATTAACTGAACAAAAAAAGGAAAATATAAATAACGAAAAAATAATGTGAATTATTTTTTTTATACAACAAAAAAAGATTGATAACCAATCTTATATTTGTTCAATTTTCATGAAATTAGTTTTTCCACCATATGGGAAAGAACCACTAATTACAACAATATCTTCTTTTTCTAAATCAAAACTAGATGCAACTTTTTCTTTAGATTCTTTGATCATATCATCAGTACTTTCATGTCTATCAGCAATCACTGGATAAACACCAAAATTTAAAGCTAAGGATCTTGCAGTTTCATCATCTTGACAAGTAGCTGCAATAATTGATTTAGGTCTTAAATTACTAATCATACGTGCAGTATTACCTGACATAGTATTAGCAATAATTACTTTAGCATCTAATAAATTAGCAGCTTCAGCAACACTATTTGCAATAGCACCATCAAAACCAGCAGATACATTAGAAATATCAATTGAATAATTTAAAGTTTGCTCCATAGCTAAACAAATATTACCCATATGTCTTACTGTATCAATTGGATATTTACCAACAGTAGTTTCTCCAGATAACATAACAGCATCAGCTCCAGTTATAACAGCAGCAGCGATATCAGATACCTCAGCTCTTGTTGGACGTGGGCTTTTTTTCATTGATTCTAACATTTCAGTAGCAACGATACAAATTTTACCAGCTTCACGACATTTTTCAATCATTAATTTTTGGTAAGTTGGTAAAGTTTCTAAAGGAACTTCAACTCCTAAATCTCCACGAGCAACCATTACACCATCAGATACTGCAATAATTTCATCTAAATTTTCAATACCTTTTAAACTTTCAATTTTAGAAATTAATTTAATGTTTTTATTACCATTATCATCACATAATTTTCTAGCTTCTAAAACATCTTCTTTTCTATTAACAAAAGATAATGCAATATAATCTCCATCGTGATTAGCAGCATAAATAATATCTTCTTTATCTTGCTCAGAAATAAACGGAATATTTAAATCAATTCCTGGAGCACTTAA
>CAYJEL010000042.1:0-8467 GCA_964369245.1 uncultured Muribaculaceae bacterium | reverse complement strand
TTAAAAAGTTTAATGATTATATGAAAAAAAGATAGAAAATTTCTATCTTTTTGTTGCTTTAATTTATTTTTGATGTATAATAAATATTAAGGGAAAATAGGGGTAGATTTGGAGGAATTATGGAAAATAAGAAAATCGAGGTTGAACTTTTAGATCATACATTTTTAAAAAAATATGATGGAAAGTTTGATAAGAAAACGGCTATAGAGTATAGTGCTCGTATTGCTGGTGAGTGTTATGAACCTGAAGGGTGGTCTAAATTAGTTAAAGAAAATAGTAATAAAAGTGAGAAAAGAGCTGATTTAACTTTAGGTTTGGAGCATGCTACACCTTATGAACATATTAATGTTGGGTTTGAGATTAGAAATTTAAGTAAAATGATGGCGATGGTTTTAAATAATGAAGGTCAATATACTACTAGTGAGAAATCAGCGCGTTATACTGAAATTGATCCTGAGAAGGATAGTGCTATTTCACCTTTGGAAGGTAAATTATATAAAAAATGGTTAGATATTTTTACTATTAAAATTAGAAATCAATATGGTACTATTCATAATGATGCTAAGGTTATTAAATTAGCGCAAGAAAATGCTCGTTATATGGTTACTTCTTTTGCTTCTACTAAAATGATTCATACCTTACCTTGGGTTCAATTAAATAGAATTGCTAGTTATATGCAAAATTATATTGATAATAATAATAAAACAGAATTTGATGAACGTTTATGTAATGATTTTAAAGATTTTATTGCTTGTTTAGATGAATTAAATTTATTAGAAGATAGAGCTATGTCTAATAGAAAAAATAGAAAATTATCTTTATTTGCTAATAGAGAAGTTGAGAATAGTTTTGGTTCTAGTTATTCAACAAATTATAAAGGTTCTTTTGCTCAACTTGCGCAAGCTCAAAGACATAGAACTTTAAATTATGGAATGAAATTTTTAGATGAAAAAGAGTTCTTTGTTCCACCAATTTTACTTGATGATAAGGTATTAGTTGATGAATGGTTAAATGATATAAATTCTGTATCTTATGCAACACCACAAGGGGAATTAGTTTCTATAAATGAATGTGGAACTTATGATAATTTCATTTTAAAAACTAAGGAACGTTTATGTTCGGCAGCTCAATTAGAAATAAATGACCAAACAAAAGAAACTTTAGAAAAATATAAAGCTGAATTAATTTCAAAAGAGCATGATTTAGCTGATGATATTTCGTTATATTCTAATGGTGCTAGATGTACTTTTCCAGATTATAACTGTCCTAGAGATTGTAAATTTGCTGAAGCTAAGATCTTAACTCGTAAAATATAAAAAAGATAGAAAATTTCTATCTTTTTGTTATGTGTTTTTTATTTAATATATTATTTATTATTTTATTAGTTTTAGGTATTAGAAATAGTATTATAATTATAATTCCACCGATATAAGCTGATATGTTATCTGACATTGTGTCTAAGATTCCTGTTTCAGAAGCATTTTGCATATTACCACCAGCTAGTAAGTCATAACCATATTCATAAAATTCCCATATTCCAGCTATTAAAAATTTAAATGCTAATAAGTATATTACAGTGAATTTTTTATTTTTATTTAAATCTATTTTTGAGTACTTTAATATTATTAAAGCTAGAAAAGCTGTTATTAAACCTGATATGGTGTGTAAAAATATGTCATATGAATCAAAAACATCATATAGGTTAATTATTGATCCTCCTACATGGGTTAGTAATATAAATATTAGGTATGTTATTTCTAAGTCATTACTGATGTTTATTTTAAATATTTTTTTTAATATAGTTGGTATTAATAAAAATAGTATTAATGGTATAAATGCTTGTGCTCTAAAGTTATTAATGCTTAAATAATGAAGTGTATATGCTGTACCTATTGTTAATATTGTTAAGTATAAAAATAGTTTAATGTGTTTTTTCATTTTCTCACCTCACTAATTAAGTATATAATTGTTCCGGTTAAGAATGTTGTGAGCATATCAATCATTGTATCTGTAACTTGGTAGCTGTGTTGTAAGTTTGTTTTAAATGTTATATCTGTTAAATATTCAATTAATTCTAAGCATCCTGCGAATAATAAAATTATTCCTAAAATATAAGTTATTTTTATAAATTTATTTTTAATGTTAAATTTGTTAAATGATTTTATAGCGATTATACTTGATGTTATTCCTAATGTAATTTGAACAATTGTACTATAAAGTAAAAAGTTTGGTATTAGTAAGGTAGTTATTATATATATGACTATAAATATTATTATTTGTTTCATATTAACTCCCATTCTTTTTCTTTGAATCCTATAAATATATTGTTTTCGGTTATTAAAATTGGTCTTTTAATAAGCATGCCATTTGATGCTAAAAGGGTTAGTTTTTCTTCATAGTTTAATGTATTTAATTTGTCTTTTGGATTCAGATTTTTATATACTAATCCACTTGTATTAAATAGTTTTTTTATATCAATGTTGTATTTTTTTATCCAAGTGTCTAGTTCTTTAGTTGTAGGGGTATTAGTTGTTATTTCTCTTGTTTGGTAGTTTATGTTTTTTTGTTTTAAGTATTTGTTTGCGTTTTTACATGTTGAACATTTTTTGTATTCTATTAAAATCATACTTCACCTCTTTATTTATGATACTACATTTTGATATGATTTGTAAAATTAAAAAAGATAGAATTATCTATCAATTTTTATTTTAATTTCTTGATATCCAATTATATCACTTATTTCATTTATAGTTATTACAAAGTTATTAAATTCAACATCTTTAATTTCGTTAAAGTTTTGTTTAAAAAGTTCTAGGTTTTCGGGCATAACTGTTTGGATTAAAAACATTGTACTGTCATATGCTAAATTATTTAATTGATTTTTTTGATAAATACTAAAATATATATCGTTGTTATAAACTGTTTTTTTAAATATGAAATTACCTTTTTCGATAGTTGCAAATTCATCATTTAAAGTAATGTTTTTAAAATCGTTTAAATCTAGGTAAATATTATCAAGCAATTCTAAATTAAGGGTTGTATCTTGTTTAAATGACAGAGTGTAATTTTCTATGTTATCAATATAAGTTAAACCATTTATGGTGTTTTTATCTGTTATGTCAGTATATAATTTTATAAATTCTTCTGTTTTTGCCCCGGAAATTACAGCTATTGTATCAAAAAGATAAGTGGTGATTTCTTCATGAATTAGGTCATTTTTATTTATTGTTGTTGTCAGGGTATCATTATTTAATTCGAATGTATAATTTGAATTATTGTATGATATTATCATTTTGTTTTCTGTAATTTCATGTGTTAAATTATAGGGAAAATCGTAGTTGTTTAGTTTATTATATATAGTTATTAATTCTTCTTTTATTAGTTCCATTTCTGTTTTTTCTTTTGGTTGATTAATTATTATAAGTGTTATAATAGTTGTTATTATTAAAAATAATAAAATTGAAGATATTATAATTATTTTTTTTTGTTTTTCTTTTTTTAATAAATTTGTTGGGTCTTCAAAATTATATATAATATTTTTATTATTGTTTTCATCAATTGTTTTTTTATTGTTGTTATTGATTATTTTATTTATTTCATCGTTCATGTTTTACCTCCAATAATATTATATATTATTATTGGATTTCATTCAAGTTTTATGGTTGGAATTGAGTCTTCTAAATTAGTACTTGTTGGTTCTGTACCTTTGATGTAATAAAGTAGTACTGATTTTTCGCTTTGTTCTGTTGCTAAAGTACCTGTAATTGGTTCTGAAATTACTCCGACTACATTTTTTGGAATGTCATACCATGTGCCTTCTTTATCTTGTAAGTATTTTTCTGTAATTGAAGCCCAGATATGTTTATTTATTCTTGTTTCTTCATGCTCTAGTTCTCTGTTATCATCGTAGCCTGTCCAAACTCCAACAACTACATCTTTATTGTAACCAAAAACTAAATGATCGTAATCTGTTGTTCCTGTTTTAATGGCGTATTTATTGGTTAATTCATCTTTTATTTCGTAACCTGTGGGATAGGCGTAATCTATAAAATTAGTGTTTGTTGAGTTGGCTAATAGTTCATTTAATATAAAAGTTATACTTTTATTTAATACTTGTTCTTCATAGTCTTTGTGTTCATATAGTATATTACCGTTTATATCTTCAACTTTTGTTATTGTGTAGTTATCTTTTTTTATTCCTTCGTTGGCTAAAACAGCATAGCTTTCTGTCATTTCTAGTAAACTAATTGGTTCACTACCTAAAGCTAGAGAGGGAACGCTTGCTAGATTTGTGTCAACTCCAACTCTTTGCATCATGTCTACTAAGTTTTCTTCTCCTAAAAATAAATGGGTTTTAACTGCGAATATATTATCAGAATGAACTATAGCTGATGCTAGTGATATTGATTGATTTGGGTAATTATTATTAAAGTTTGTAGGGGAATAAGTTTCATCTTCATTAAATACAAAGGTAGTTTGTTCTGATGTGAAGTTAGTTGAAGCTGTAAATCCACTTTCTAAAGCGGTGTAGTATAAAAAAGGTTTTAATGTTGAACCTACACTTCTTGTTTCTGTTATAGCTCTGTTATATTGACTTTCATAGTAGTTTTTACCACCTGTCATAGCTAGTATTTTTCCTGTTGTTGGTTCTATAATTATACTAGAAAATTGTAATTCAGTATCTTCGTTATAATATTCTAAAAGGGTTGTTTCAATAGCATTTTGTGCTTGTTGATCTAAAGTAGTGTATATTTTTAGTTGACCGCTTTCTATTAATGATAGGGGAATAGTTTCTATTGCTTTAAGTTCTTCAATAGCATAATCTTTAAAATACATAATTGTATTTAAGTTTTTGTTTTTATCTGTATTGTATATTAATGTTTCTTCATAAGCTTCTTTTAATTGTTGTTCTGTTATGTAGCCGTTTTTTTGCATTGCTTGTAGAACTATTAGTTGTCTATCTTTGGCGGCTTGTTCATCATTGAAAGGGGAATATTTACTAGGGTTATTTGGGATTCCTGCTAACATAGCTGATTCTGCTAGGGTTAATTCGGTTGTTGATTTGTTGAAATAGTAAACACTTGCATTTTCTATACCAAAAACATTTCCATAATTAATAGAATTTACATAACCTTCAAATATTTCTTCTTTAGTGTAATGTGTTTCTATTCTGATTGCTAACCAGGCTTCTTTTAATTTTCTTATCATTGTTTTATCAAAGTCTAAAAATAAGTTTTTAGCATATTGTTGGGTTATAGTAGAAGCTCCTTGTGATAATTCACCGTTTTTGATATTACTTACTGTAGCACTAGCAATTCTTAGATAATCAAACCCTTGATGGTTAAAGAAATTTTTATCTTCGATTGATATAGTTGCGTTTATAAAGTCTGTTTTAATATTTTCATAATCAATCCAACTATTGGATGAAATTAGGGTGTTGTTACTATCGTAAAATAGGAAACTATTTATGTTATTTACTTGTAGTTTTGGGTTAAACCAAGCGAAAGCATAAATAGCCCCATAAATTATAAAGGGGCTTACTGCAATTATTAAAAACCATTTTAATTTTTTCATATTGTAACCTCTATTCTAATGATAGTATTACAATATTTTTAAAAATTATTATATTTTTTTGTTAATTCCTAAAATTGATCCTAAAATACTACTTATTATTATAATTGAATATAAGATTAAATCACCTAAAATAAAGAATTTATTAGTTACTATTAAGTTGAATATAAAGATTATTATTATAGGAAAAATTGAAAATTTTAAACCATTAATGTAACCTTTGTTATTACTTTTTTTACCTATTAAGTAACCTCCAATTAAAAATGAAATGAATGGAATTATGTAAAATATTATATTTACAATATTGGTTGTTATTAAATTAAAGTAACTAAGGAGTGTGGTTAGGGTTGTTAATAATATTATTGAAAGAAAACTAAAGGCTAAACTTTTAGATATATTTTTAATAAAATTCATTTTATCACCTAATAATTATTATGTTAATGTATAAAAAAATATGATTTTAACATAACTTAAATAGGTGATTATAATGTATGAATCTATAATTTTTAAGACTGCTTTGTTGTATTTTTTTATTGTTTTGTGTTATCGTTTAATGGGGAAAAAAGAAATTAGTAAGTTAAGTATAATTGATTTAATTGTTTCTATTTTAATTGCTGAGTTGGCAGCTATGTCAATCGAGGAAACAGAAAGATCTATTTTTATATCTATTGTACCTATTGTGGTTTTAGTGATACTTGAAGTTGTTTTAAGTTATATAACTTTAAGGAGTAGTAGTTTTAGACAAATATTTGAGGGTAAACCTAAGGTAATAATTAATAAAGGTAAAGTATGTTTTAGTGAAATGAAGAAGATGAGATATAGTTTAGATGATTTAATTACTCAGTTAAGAGATAAGAGTGTTAAGAGTATAAATGATGTTAATTATGCTATTATGGAAAATAATGGTAAGTTATCAGTTTTTACTGATGGTGATACTTATCCTATGCCGGTTATTGTTGAAGGTAAAATTGATTTTGATACTTTATCTAATTTAAATAAAGATATTAATTGGATTGAAAAGATTCTTTATGATAATAAAGTTAAACTAAGTGAGATTTTTTATGCTTTTTATTCTAAAAATAAAACATATATTATTAAAAAAAATTGACTTTTTATTTAAAATAAAGTAATATGTTAAGTGTAATTTAAGTTCTATGAATTCATAGAATTTTTATATCTTTTAGGAGGAATTTATGAAAAATATTATGCTTAATACATTGAATATAAATAGTGTTGGTGAGGTTGTTACTTTACACGGTTGGGTATTGAAAAAAAGAAATTTAGGTGGTTTAATTTTTATTGATTTACGTGATAGATCTGGAATTGTACAGTTGTTAATTAGACCGGAAAATAAATTATATGAATTAGCTGAATCTTTAAAAAATGAATATGTTATTAAAGTGTGTGGTAATGTATGTGAGAGGGAAAGTAAAAATTTAAATATTGAAACTGGTGAGATTGAGATTGATGTAACTGGTTTAGAAATTTTGAATGTTTCTAAGGAAATTCCTTTTGAACTTAATGACTCAACAACTGCTTTAGAGGATACTAGATTAAAATATCGTTATTTAGATTTAAGAAGAAATAGTTTAAAAAGTAATTTGGTAGTTAGACATAATTTAATGATGAGTATTAGAAATTATTTAAATGGTGAGGAGTTTATTGAGATTGAAACACCTGTTTTATGTAAAAGTACACCTGAGGGAGCAAGAGATTATTTAGTGCCTTCAAGAGTAAATAAAAATAGGTTTTATGCTTTACCGCAAAGTCCACAAGTATTTAAGCAATTATTAATGGTTGGAGGAATGGAAAGATATTTTCAAATAGCTAAATGTTTTAGAGATGAAGATTTAAGAGCTGATCGTCAACCTGAGTTTACGCAAGTAGATATTGAAATGAGTTTTGTATCTGAAGATGATGTTATGAATATGGCTGAGGATTTAATTGTAAATGTATTTAAGGAAGTTAAAAATATTGAATTACCAGTTCCTTTTATAAAAATGAAATATGATGATGCAATTAATTTATATGGTAGTGATAAACCTGATTTAAGATTTGATATGCCAATTGTTGATGTTAGTGAGTTTTTTAATAAATGTAATATTGAATTTATGAAAGGTAAAGAAGTAAACTGTTTAGTAGTTAAAGACAGTGCTTCTAATTATTCAAGAAAAGATTTAGATAAATTAACTGATTATGTTAAAACGTATAAAGCTTCAGGTTTAGCATTTTTGAAAATGGAAGATGAATTAAATGGTTCTATTAGTAAATTATTAAGTGATGAAGAAAAAAATAATTTAATTGATTTATTAAGTTTAAATTCTAATGATTTAGTTTTAATTATTAGTGATAAAAAAAGTATTGTTAAAAATTCTTTAGGAGCTTTAAGATTAAAATTAGGTAAGGATTTAAATTTAATTAGTGATTCATTTAAACCTTTATGGGTTATTGATTTTCCTTCTTTTGAATATAGCGAAGAAGAAAATAGATATATGTCTACTCATCATCCTTTTACAGCACCTAAAGATAGTGATGTAGATAAATTAGTTAGTGATAAGGCTAATTGTTATTCTAAAGCTTATGATATGGTTATAAATGGATATGAAGTTGGTGGGGGTTCAATTCGTATTCATGATGAAAATATCCAAAAAATTATGTTTGAAGCCTTAGAATTAAGTGAAGAAGATATAAATGATAAGTTTGGTTTCTTTGTTGAAGCTTTAAAATATGGTACTCCTCCTCATGGTGGATTAGCATTTGGTTTGGATAGATTATGTATGTTATTATCTGATACTGATAATATTCGTGATGTAATAGCATTTCCTAAAACAGCTAGTGCTACTTGTTTAATGAGTGAGTGTCCTAGTTATGTTACAGAAGAACAATTAAAAGATTT
>CAYJEL010000041.1:7836-8619 GCA_964369245.1 uncultured Muribaculaceae bacterium | reverse complement strand
AAATCATCTTGTTGATATGGTAATATATTTTCTAAAGCTTTTTCTCTTTGTTCTTTAGTTGAAGCTAGAATCATTTTTCTAAAGTTAAAGATTCTTTCTGGTTCAAAAAACATATGTTCAGTACGGCATAAACCAATTCCTTCAGCACCAAATTTTTTAGCTTGAATTGCATCCTTTGGTGAATCAGCATTAGCTCTTACATGGAGAGTTCTAATGTTATCAGCAATTTTCATGAATTTTTCAAAATCTCCAGTTATTGTTGCTTCTACTGTTTTGATTTGTCTTCCATAAACTTTACCAGATGAACCATCTAATGAAATGTAATCTCCTTCTTTAAATGTTAATCCATTTTTAGTAGTTAATGTTTTGTTATCTTCATCGATGATTAATTCACTGCATCCTGATACACAACATCTACCCATACCACGAGCTACTACGGCAGCATGTGAAGTCATTCCACCTCTAATTGTTAGAACTCCTTTGGCATCATTCATTCCTTTGATGTCTTCTGGTGATGTTTCTAATCTAACTAAGATTGTGTCTTCACCTTTTTCTTTTCTAATAGATACTTCTTCAGCTGTGAAGTAAATTTTTCCAGTTGCTGCTCCAGGTGATGCTGCTAATCCTATAGCTATTTCTTTTTCTTTAGCTAAATCTTCGTTATCAAAAGCTGGATGTAATAATTGATCTAGTTGATTAGCTTCTACTTTAAGGATTGCTTCTTTTTCATCAATTAATCCTTCTTCCAATAATTCAATAGCTATTTTTAATGCTGCTTGAGCT
>CAYJEL010000041.1:0-7826 GCA_964369245.1 uncultured Muribaculaceae bacterium | reverse complement strand
TTTTCCGTTTCTAGTTTGTAACATGAATAATTTACCATTTTCAATTGTAAATTCCATGTCTTGCATATCTTTGTAATGAGTTTCTAATTTTTTAGCAATTTGTGAAAATTGTTCATATACTTCTGGCATGATATCTTTTAATGTTTCAATTGGTTGTGGGGTTCTAATACCTGCTACAACATCTTCACCTTGAGCATTAATTAAATATTCTCCATATAATTTATTTTCTCCAGTAGCTGGATTTCTTGTAAATGCTACTCCGGTACCAGAATCATCTCCTGAGTTTCCATAAACCATTTCTTGAACATTTACTGCTGTTCCCCAAGATGATGGAATATCATTCATTTTTCTATAAATTATAGCTCTTTCATTATTCCAACTTCTAAACACTGCAGTAATTGCTTCAATTAATTGTGTATGAGGATTTTGAGGGAATTCTTCTTTAGATAATTCTTTATATATTTGTTTAAATTTTGTTGTAATTTCTTTCATATCTTGAGCTGTTAAATCTGTATCTAAAGTTACTTTTTTGGCTTCTTTATATTCATCTAAGACTCTTTCAAAACTTGATTTTGAGTATCCTTTAACGACATCTGCAAACATTTGAATAAATCTTCTATATGAATCGTAGACAAATCTTTCATCTGTTTCTTTACTGAAGTTTTGTGCTACTTCATCATTTAAACCTAAATTAAGTACTGTATCCATCATTCCTGGCATACTTGCTCTTGAACCACTTCTTACTGATACTAATAAAGGATTAGTTGAACTTCCTAATTTTTTACCTGAAGTTGTTTCTAATTCATTTAATTTTTTGTTTATTTGTTTAATAACTTCTTCGCTTATAATTTCGTTATCATCATAATATTTATTACAAGCTGTAGTAGTTACTGTAAATCCATCTGGTACTGGTAATCCGATGCCTTTCATTTCTGCTAGATTGGCACCTTTACCACCTAGAATATCTTTCATTTCTTTTTTTCCTTCTTTAAAGGAATAAACATATTTTTCCATATTAGCCTCCTTATTATTAATTATAGCACACATTTTAAATTATTCAATAATTAATAAAATATTATTAAAAAAAGAGGATTATTTTTTAAACCCTCTTTTCATAATACTTTCACTTTCTTTTGAAGTTATATCTACTTTTCCGTATTTATTTTCATAGTTTTTTCGTGTTAAAAGTAAATCCTTTTTAATTTTATATCTTTCTTCATCATTAAAATTCGTACTCCTACTGGATATTCTAGACATAATTTTATCTAGATCTACTTTACTTACATTTCCCATAAAACACTCCTTTAATTAATTGTTAAGGTTCCGTATGTTGGCATAATTTGGATATGTGTTATACCATCATTTACAGTTATTTCTTCACCATCTAAGTTATAGTATTTTGTTTGACTACTCATACTAGCTTTTTTAAATGTTATATCTATGTACTGACCATTTGTAAATAAATATCCTGAACCTGATGTTATATTATCTAGTTCTTGTCTTCCTGATGAATCACCTGGTATTGAATAGTTATATACTTCATAAGTTATAATATTTTTAGCTGTAACTGGTTCTTTTGTTACATAATCTATACTAGGGGTTCCATTACTATATTTTTCATAAAGTTTTGTTTGTTCATTATAAACATATCTATTAGTTTGATATGTTGAGTATTTAAGTGTTATATCAGTAGCACTTACTGGGTTTATAAATTCTAGTTCTTCGATACTATAATTTAGTAAGTTTTCAGTTTCTGAAGTTAATCTATAACCATATGTTTCGGTTGCTCTTTTTACTAAATTATCATAACTAGTAAATAAGGTGTGTTCATATGGAGCATTTATTGTATTGTCTCTCCATCCATATTTATAATCTTCTACTTCAATATTACTAATTCCATATGTTGAAATATCAGATTGAGCTTGAGGACTCCATCCGTGGTGAGCATATAAGGCATCATTTTCTAAAGCATAATCTAAATAATAATGTCTAGCACTTCTAATTGGACCAATTCTTTCTGATGTTGTATCTTTATATAGAGCTAACATTCTTGTGATACCACCTTCAACAATCATTTCATAAATAATATATGCATCATTTAATCCTGATTGATATGGTTGAGCTGATTTATGATTATTTATCATAACTGCTATAGGTCTTGTATTGGAATCTAAGTCTATTATTTGTAGTGTTTTAACTGGTTCTGGAGTTGGTTCTACTAGTGGTGTTTCTACATTAGGAACAAGTGGTTCTTTATTGCCATTTATTCCTGTAATTACAATTATTGTTGTAATTATTATTATTAAAATCATTAGTATTATAGTTGTAATTTTTGCTTTCATTTTTATTCTCCTTTTGCTCGTGGATGAGCGTCTAAATATACTTTTCTTAAATGTTCATTTGAAACATGGGTATATATTCCAGTTGTAGTTATATCACTGTGTCCAAGCAGTTCTTGAACAATTTTTAAATCAGCGCCTTCATTTAATAAATGAGTAGCAAATGTATGTCTAAAGGTATGAGGTGAGATATTTTTATTTAAACAGCTTTTTTTTACTATGTTATCAACTATTAGTCTTACTCCTCTATCGGTTAATTTGGTGTAATTTTTATTTAGTAATAAATATTCATAGTTACTATTTCTTTTTTCAATATATTTTTTAATTAATTCTAAGCATTTATTTCCAAAATAGACATATCTTTGTTTTTTTCCTTTACCTAAGACAATTATGCAATTATTATTAATATCAATATCATTTATTTTGATATTAACAAGTTCACTAACTCTAATTCCTGTTGAATATAATAATTCTAAAATTAATCTATTTCTTAAATCTAGGATATTATTTATATCAATATCAAGTAGTTTTTCTAAGTCATCATAGTTAATATAATTTGGTAATTTTTTTTCTATTTTAGGTAAAGTTATTAGTTTTAATGGGTTATTATCAATATATTCTTCCTGGAGTAAATATTTATAAAAACTTTTTAAAGTACTTATATGTCTACTTATTGTTTTATTGGTGTGTTTTTTATCGTGTAATACTTTTAAATATTCTCTTATTTTGTTATATGTTATATTAGTAATATCTTGAGTATATTTATAAAATTCTTCTAAGTCTTTTTTATAGTTAATAATTGTGTGTTCTGAATAGTTTTTTTCATATTTAAGATAGTCTAAAAATTTATTAATATAGTTCATTATCTTAACCTATCTGGGGTTGAATGCCCTATTATTTCTTCTGAACCATTTAATTCTGATGTAAATATATTTTCGTATTCTTCTTTTTTATATTTAACTCCATCAATAAAAACAAATTCTGTTTCTTCTTTTTCTATTTTTGTATTTTCTGGTGGTATTGTTTTTATATCCAAATTAGTAAGTTTTGTTTTTTTATTTTTTGGATGTTTTTCAATATATTCTTTACACAGTTGTTTGACAGTTGGTTTAATATCAGCTTTTAAATATGCTTGAAATAAAAGTCTTATTTTATCACATATATATTCATCTTCAAAAGAGTTATAATTAGTCCACTTTTCTATTTTTAACCAATTTTTTACTGTGTTGGTAAAAAGTGAACTTCGATATTTGTTATATTTAACAATTTTAGCTAAATTGGATGGTACAATGTCATAATGGTAGTTAAGCTCTAAAAAAAATTTTCTTGCTTCAGTTGAATTATAAAAATTTTCGATTACTTTTTTTAATATTACTTTATGTTTTTTATATAGTATTTTTATACGAAATGGTTCTATTTCATAATCATTTTTTTTCTCTAATATTATTATATCTCCATTTATATGAGTTATATTTTTGTCTTTTATATATTGCTTTTTAGTGTTTAAATATTGTTCTATTTCTTCTTTGTAATGTTTTCTTATATCCTCACTGCCTGAAAAGTTTTTTATAATATAAGTATCCAGGTTATAATTACTACATTTTCCTTCGTTTTCTGGATATAACTGAATATAGTTTTTATCATCTATGTATAAAGCAAGAAATCTTTCTTTTTTTAATTTAACATCACTCATATATACACCTCTATTTAAATAATACAAAATTATTGTTTTTTTGTCAATTATTTGACTTGTTTTGTAAAAATGTGATATTATATTGACGCAATTAAGAGGTGGTTTTATGTATAAGAAATTAAATATTTTAGATGAGAAAGATAAAAAGTTAAGAAAAATTAGTGAGGAAGTTTCATTTCCTTTAACTAAAGATGATAAAAAATTAATCCAACACATTATTGATGAATTAACATATAGTCAAATAGAAGAATATGCAGAAAAATATCAATTAAGACCTGGGATGGGAATGGCTTTTCCTCAACTTGGACTTTTAAAAAGAATTGTTGTTATTGTTCATGAAGTTGATGATGGTTTTGATAATTATGTGGTTATTAATCCTAAAATGGTAAGTTACTCTGAGGAGATGATTGCTGCTGATGCTGGTGAAGGATGTTTATCAGTTAATCGTGAAGTTGAAGGTCATGTTCCTAGATATGCTAGGGTTAAAATTGAAGGCTTTGATGAAGATGGCAATAAGATTTCTATAAGAGCTCGTGAGGAGTTATCTATTGCTTTCCAACACGAATTAGATCATTTAAATGGAATTTTATTTTATGATAGAATAGATACTAAGAAACAGTTTTATAATGAAAATGAGATTAGATTAATTTAATCTTTTTTTGTTGCAATAAAAAAACTACAATGTGTAGTTATTTCATATTTTTTATGTTTTTTTCTATTTTTGAAGCATCTGGTCCTAAAATTATTTTTAGTTGATTATCAATTTCAACAATTCCTTGTGCTCCTAGTTTTTGAATACCATCTTTGTTTACTATTTCGATATCTTTTAATGTTACAATAAATCTTGAACGATTAAATTGACTATCAATAATATTGTTTTTACCACCTAGGTATTCAATAAGTTTATTCGCTTCATATTTAAAGTCTTTTTGCTTTGATTTTATAATAGAAAAAGCTATTACTAATAAAACAAATATTATAATTAAATATTGCCATAAATTTTCCATATATATTCACCAATATAATTATATAACATTTTTTAAAGTTTTAAAAGTATTTATTGTATATTTCTTTATTTTGGTGTAATATAATATTAGGTGAAAAAATGAAAAAAAATTTAAAGTTTGATTTTTATATTCCAATTTTTTTATTTATATTTGCTGTTATAAGTTTACTCACTATTGGAAGTGCTCAAGAACTTGTTGGTGATGAAACTTTAGTATTTAAACAGTTAATATGGTATGTCATTGGAAGTATTTTAATTATATTTATGATGAAAATGAAGAATCATTTTTTTTATAAGCATATATGGTTATTTTATATTATAGGAAATATATTGTTATTTGGATTATTCTTTGTAGATCCAATTAATAATGCTCGGTGTTGGTATCAAATTCCTGGTATAGGAACTTTTCAACCTAGTGAATTTATGAAAATAATATTAATATTATTAATTTCTCATTTAGCAGTTGATTTTAGTAATAAATTTAATAAACCTTCTATCAAGGATGAATTTATGTTTTTAGTTAAAGTGGGTTTGGTATTATTATTACCTTCTATTCTTACTTTTTTACAACCAGATACTGGTGTTGTACTTATTTATCTATTAATTGCAGTTACTATTTTATTTATAACTGGTATTAGATATAGATGGTTTTTGATAGCTATTGGGATTGTGAGTGTTGTTGTATTATTTATTGTATCAATATATTTTATAGATACTGATTTATTTATTAATTTATTTGGAACTGATTTTTTCTTAAGAATAGATAGATTATTAGAATGGTCTAGTAGTAGTGGTTATCAACTGGAAAATGGAATTACTTCTATTGGTTCGGCTGGATTACTAGGAAATGGGATTGGAAATAATTTAATTTATTTTCCTGAGGCACAAACTGATTTTATATTCGCTGTTTTAGCTAGTAATTTTGGTTTTATATTAACATCTTTATTTTTGGTATTATTGATAATATTTGATTTAAGGTTAGTTAGATTAGCTAATAATAGTGAGAAAGTTATGAATAAATTAGTTATATCTGGTATAATTGGTATGCTTATATATCAACAATTTCAAAACATTGGTATGACTTTAGGGATATTACCTATTACAGGTATTACCCTACCATTTATAAGTTATGGTGGTTCATCACTACTTAGTTATATGATTATGATGGGATTTGTACTAAATATATCAATGGATAAAGAAAAATATAAAAAATCATATTGGATGTAAAAAAAGAATCTTATTTGATTCTTTTTGTTTGCATTTTTTTAGTAAGTTATTTTAAAATAGCTTTTATTCTTCTAACACCAGATGATGAAGCTTCTTCTTTTTTGATTTTAAATTCTGTTAATTCGTTAGTATTTTTAACATGTGGGCCTCCACATAATTCTTTTGAAACATCACCGATATAATAGACATTAACAATATCTGGGTATCTTTCTATAAACATACATTCAGCTTTAGTTTTTAAAGCTTCTTCTTTGGTCATTTCTTGTTTTGTTACTTCTAAACCTTGTTTAATCCAATCATTTACTATATCTTCTGTTTGTTTAATTTCTTCAGGTGTTAATTTATGGTCACAAGCAAAGTCAAAACGCATTCTTTCTTCTGTAATATTTGAACCTTTTTGATGAACGTCTTCATTAACAACTATTTTTAAGGCAGCATTTAATAAATGTGTTGCTGTGTGGTATTTAGTTGTAATTTCATTGTTACTTCCTAAACCACCTTTAAATTTATTAGTTGCTCCAGCTCTTGATTTTTCTTGATGTTCTTTAAATTTATTTTCAAACTCTTTTATATCTACTTTTAAGTTATATTCTAAAGCTAGTTCTTCTGTTAATTCAATTGGAAATCCAAATGTATCATATAATCTAAAAGCTTTTAAACCATCAATTATAGTTGGGTTTTGATTAATTATTTTCTCAAATTCTTTTAATCCTTTTTCGATTGTTCTATTGAATTTTATTTTTTCTTGTTTTAAAACTTCAATAACTACTTCTTTGTTATCGTTTATTTCTTGATAGTATTTTTTATAATTATCAATTATAACAGTAGCTATTTGTTCTTCCCAATTAGAATTTATATCGATATTTAATTTTTTAGCATGTCTTATCGCTCTTCTAATTAATCTTCTTAAGATATAACCTTGATCTGTGTTTGAGGGTTTTATAGAAGCGTTATCAGCACTTATAAAAACTGATGTTCTAATATGATCAGCTATTATTCTCATACTTTGTTCGTTATTTTTATAATTTTCATTTGAAATTTCTTCTATTTTTTTAATAACGTCAATCCATACTGAAGATAGGTAATTATCGTTAACACCTTCTAAAACTGCAACTACTCTTTCATAACCCATTCCTGTATCAACGTTTTTATTTTTTAATTCAGTGTATTTACCATTTTCATCTTTATAAAATTCCATGAAAACATTATTCCAAATTTCAACCCATCTTTCATCTTCAGGATCGAATTTTTCTGGTACTTCATCATTACTTCTAAAGTAAAATATTTCTGTATCGCCACCACAAGGTCCTGTTTCTCCTGCTATCCAAAAGTTATCTTCTTTACCTAGGTAAGCAATTCTTTTTTCATTAATCCCTAGGTTTTTCCAAGTATCAGCAGATACTTCATCTCTTGGAATATTTTCATCTCCCATAAAGACTGTAACGGCTAATTTTTCTAATGGAATATTTAAAATTTTAGTTAAGAATTCAAAACTATATTCAATACTTTCTTTTTTAAAGTAATCTCCTAAACTCCAATTACCTAACATTTCAAAAAATGT
>CAYJEL010000040.1:0-8758 GCA_964369245.1 uncultured Muribaculaceae bacterium | reverse complement strand
TATTTAAATCTTTTGCTTTTTGTCTAACGCTATTTAGACTTCTATTTAAAATAGGTACAATTTCTTGTGTTTTTTTATATTGGGCTAAAAAAATAAGATTTTCTTCTTCTATTTTTGTCCAAGATCTTTGATGTTCATTCAAATTATTAGTTAAATAAATATCGATTATATTATTTATTTTAAAGTCAGTATTTTGCGTAAAATAAGATATAGGATATTTTTTATAGTTTTTTATTATATATTCCTCATTTATATTCATTTTAATCTCCATTTTTTTATTAATATAATAGCAAAAAAAATAGACTATGTCTACTTTTTATTATTTTTTAAAATTGATTACCACATGGTCCACAATCATTGTTGATTATTTTTGTTTCTTCTGTACATGAGTATTTTGGTGTATATGTATGAACTAAGTGTACTCTATTTACAGTATGGGTATTTATTGGGCATATATGTGGTACTTCGCAGTAGTAATCTTTTTCAACGCAATTCGTAATCATTGGTTCAACTATTGGTTGTTGACATTCACAAGGATTACAACGTTTATTTTTGTTAAACATTATATTTCCTCCTATCTATTTTATGATATGAGGTTTATTTGTTTTTGTATAAGTTATATGCCTTATATTTATAATTTTATTATTTCATCACATTGTTTAGCTATTTCTTCGTTATGTGTAACGATTATTATTGTTTTACCTTGTTGTTTTATTTCTTTTAAGATATTTATTACTTTTTGACTATTTTCATTATCTAGGTTACCTGTTGGTTCATCAGCTAAAATTATATTTCCTGGTTTTAAGGTTATTCTAGCTAAGGCTACTCTTTGTTGTTCTCCACCACTTAGTGTGAATATTTTTTTGTTATTAAAGTTTTCTAATTCAACAAGGTTTAAAGCTTTATTTATGTGTTCTATTTTTTCTTTTTTATTCATTTTAACATATTCTAAGGCTAGTAAAAGATTTTCTTCAACTGTTTGGGTATCTATTAATGCGTAGTTTTGAAATAAGTAATTTATGTTGTATCTTATAAATTCATTTTTTTCTTTTTTAGTTATTTTTTTATTGTCATATAATATTTCACCACTATAATCATCATCTAATAGTCCTAGAATATTTAGAAGTGTTGTTTTGCCGCATCCGCTTTTACCTGTTATGGCTATCATTTTTCCATCTTCTACTTTATAGGAAAAGTTATTTATAACATTGTGGTCTTCAAATGATTTATTTAGTTTTTTTATTTCAATCATTATTTCCTCCTTTTAATCCAATGTGAATGTTTGTTGTTTTAATTAATTTAATTGATATATAAATTATTAGAAAATCTAGTATTAAAAATATAAGGGCTATAAATAAAAATATTGTATTAAATTTATTTATTATAAATAGAATTATACAAGATATAATTAGAGAAATAACAGTATTTATTAAATTTCTATTGTAATAATATTTAAATATTGTATTGTTATCAAATCCTAATAATTTTTTAACTAATATGGTTTTATTTTGACTTTTAATATACATTTTAAGTAGTTGTGTTGTTATTAAAATATAAACTGTTAATACTAATATTATTCCTATAGTTAGTGTTATAACTATTAATTGACTAAGTAGTATTTCATCATTAAAATATTCTTTATATGACATTATACTTTCTCTACTCAATATACTACTTAAGTCTGATTTTTTAATAAATTCATTTATAGTTTGTTTTGTTTTTTCTATATCATCATCTATTAATTCTATTTTCAAACCTGTTGTTAATCCGCTTCCGAAGGTGCTTATACCTAATTGATGGTAAAAGATAGGAACATTTAATGTGTCGTCTATTATTCTTAAAATAGGACTTTCTATATATTTATATTCTATTTGATATGTTTCTATTAATTGGTCATCATATAAATAAATTTCTAGGTTATAATTTTCATTTGTTTTTAAGTAATAGTCATTAAGATTTTCTTGGTGATATTTTTTAAAATCATCGATTAAATGTTTTTTACTTTTAGGAAATATGTAAGCAATATTATTTATTTGGTTTATATTTATTTCATTATTATCGATATTGTATAATTTTATATTCTCTTTAATTATATAATTTTTATCAATTGAATCAATTAGGAAAAACGGGTTAGTATTTGAAGTCATTTCTAATTCTTCATTTGTATATTTAGAATAATCTTTAAACTCAGCATAAATAGTATTTAAATTATTTCTTATATCTAAGTAAAATTGGTGTTGTATTAGGTATTCATTAGCTGCTTGTGGTTCAATATTGTAAGTAGGTAATATTACGTAATCTAATAATTTTTTAGAGTTATTATAGTTTTGTAATTTATCTAAAAGTGTTGTTGTGTTTTCTAATGTTATTGTTATAAAAACAACAAGTATTATTAGCATTAAGGCTTTAAATTTATATGAGATATTTTTTATATTACCTGTTGTGTTTTGATTTTTTAATATATTTGATAATTTAAATGATCTATTTATTATTATACATGATAAATAACTTATAAGATAAGTTGAAAAAATTATAAATAAATTTACTAATAAAATAATTAATATATGGACTATAGTTATATTTTTTATAAATATTATGGTTAATAAAATTATTATTGTTGTAATAATAAGTATTAGAATTTTTTTATTCATCATATTTTTATTCATTGTTTTGTTATCAAAACCTAGTATTTTCATACAAGCTATTTTTTTGGAATTATTATTATATTCATACACTTGGAATATGAAGTAAAATATTATTAAAAATATAAATATTAAAACCATAAATATAATTATATAATTTTCTATACCTGTTTCATAAGTACCTGTATATGTGTTGTAACCAAGGGTATTATTTACTTCGTTAATAAAGCTACTATAATCATTGTAATCTTTATAAAGTATTTTATAATTACCTGAGATGTTGTCATTATTTTTTAACATTTCATCTATTGTATTATATGTGAAATAATGATTTTCAAATAAATCCTTTATAATTCCTGATTGATTTATATCATTTTTTTCATATGTTGCGTAATAATTATTATTGGAATTAGTTATTTTAATATCAAAGTTTTTTATTAATATTTCAGTTAATTGTTCATTAGTTAGTGATAAATAAATGTTACTAGCATTGTCTTTAGTAAAATCTGCATTTTCTTTTAATAAAATAACATTATTTTCTTTAGCTACAGTTTGGATGTATTTTATTTGGTTTTTAAGTAATTCATTATCACTATTATACTGTATATTAATTGTATTTATGTTGTAATCTTTAAAGTTTGTATAGTTTTTTGCTTCTGTGAAATCAAAATAAATAAGAGTTAAAACAGTTATGATGATAATCATTATTATTGGAATAATTTTAGTTATATTTTTCATTTCTACCACCCTAATATCTATTTTTATTTTATCACTTATAGATTTTTTGTCAAATTAAAAAATATGGTTTTATCCATATTCTTAAAAAGGCATTTTCATATTTCCGTTTTTAAATTGTTTCATCATTGTTTTCATTTGGTCAAATTGTTTTAGTAATCTATTTACTTCTTCAACACTTCTTCCCGAACCTTTAGCTATTCTTATTTTTCTTTGAGCTTTTAAGATACTTGGATTTCTTCTTTCTTCTTTTGTCATTGATAATATAATAGCTTCTACATGAGCTAAATCTTTAGGATTAATTTGAATGTTACTAAGTCCCATTTTTTTAGCTCCTGGAATCATTTTAATTAAGTTTTCTAGTGGTCCTAATTTTTTTATTTGTTTCATTTGAATTAAGAAGTCTTCTAAATCGAATTTTCCTTTTTGCATTTTTTCGGCTGCTTTGATAGCTTCATCATCCATTATATTTTCAGCTTTTTCAATCATTGACATTAAATCTCCCATGTCTAAGATTCTTGAAGCTAATCTATCTGGGTGAAATTCTTCTAGGCCATCCATTTTTTCGGATACTCCGACAAATTTTATTGGAATATTTGTTAAATGTCTTACTGATAGGGCTACTCCACCTTTTGTATCTCCATCTAGTTTTGTTAAGATAGCACCTGTTAGTGTTAGTTTATCATTAAATCCTTGTATTACATTAATAGCATCTTGTCCTGTCATTGAATCAACAACTAATATTACTTCATCAGGATTAACTATTTCTTTAACGTCGTTTAATTCTGTCATTAATTCTTCATCGATATGTAGTCTACCTGCTGTATCGATTAAAACGTAATCAAATTTGTTTTCTTTAGCATATTCTAAGGCATTTTTAACTGTTATTCTTGGGTCTTGTAATCCTTGTTCAAATACTTCGATATTAAGTTGTTTTCCTATTTGTTTTAATTGATCTATAGCGGCTGGTCTATAGATATCACAAGCAACTAATAGTGGTTTTTTACTATGTTTTTTTCTTAAGAATAAACTTAGTTTACCGATTGTTGTTGTTTTACCTGAACCTTGTAAACCTACTAGCATTAAAGTATTAGTTGATTTAGTTACAACTAAGTCTTTTTTTTCTCCACCTAAAAGTTCTATTAATTCATCTTTAACGATTTTGATAAAAACTTCTCCTGGTTTTAGGGAATTAGCTACTTCTGTACCTAGTGCTTTTTCTTTTATTTTATTTATAAATTCTTTTACAACAATGTAATTAACATCTGCTTCTAATAAAGCTAATCTTAATTCTCTTGTAATTTCACTTATGTTATTTTCAGTTATTTTTCCATAACCTTTTATTTTGTTTGTTATTGTTGATAATCTATCTCCTAAATTTTCAAACATTTATTTCACCTCTTATATTTCTACGTTGTGGTATACACTTGATACATCTTCAACATCATCTAACATTGTTAATATTTTATTAAATAATGTTTTATCTTCTTCGCTAAGTGTAATTTTTTCTTTTGGAAGCATTGTAATTTCATCCATATCGAATTCTACTTGTGGTAATTTTTTTAAAATTGTTTCTTTTATAGCATATAAATCAGTTGGATTACCATATATAACAATACCATCTTCTTCTTCAATATCTATAACATCAACATCGTTTTCAATTAAAGCATCCATTGTTTGTTCAATATCTAATCCTTTAAATGAAACTATACATAAGTGATCATAATTAAATGCTACTGAGCCAACTGCTCCCATTTTAATGTGTGTTTTATTTACTACTGTTCTTAAATCTGAAACTGTTCTATTAACATTATCTGTTAAACATTCAATAATTAAAGTTGAACCTGATGGTCCGAATAATTCGTAGGTATTTTTTGAGTAATTTTCATCTACTCCACTACTAACTTTATCGATTGCTCTTTTAATTATATCAGCTGGTATTTGGTCTTTTTTAGCTCTTTCTATTAATCTTTTTAAAGCGGCATTTGTATCTGGTTCTGTACCTCCGTTTTTAGCTGCTTGGTATATTTCTTTTGAATATGTTGAGTATAATTTTCCTTTAGCTGCTCCTGTTTTTTGAATACTTGCTTTTCTTACTTCATACGCTCTTCCCATTTATATCATCCTTTCTTATTTTTGGGCTTTTTTTAGTGCATCACTTGCGGCATTTTGTTCTGCTTCTTTTTTAGTTTTAGCAGTTCCTGTACCATAAATTATTTTATCAATTTTTACTATGACTGTAAAAGTTTTATTATGGGCTGGCCCTGTTTCATCTATTACTTGATATTCTAAACTTCTTTTATCTGTTTGTACGAATTCTTGTAATTGTGATTTATAATCATTTTCAAAATTAATTTGTTCTTTTTCTATTAATGGAATTATATATTCTTCTATAAATTCTTGAACTTTTTTTATACCTTCTTGTAAGTATAAGGCTCCAATAAATGATTCGAAGATATCTGCTACTATTGCTTTTCTATTTCTTCCACCATTTAGTATTTCGCCGTGTCCTAATCTTAAGTGTTCATTTAATTTTAATATAATTGAATATTCATACAAAGCTTCTTCACAAACGTATTTAGCTCTTAGTTTGGTCATTACTCCTTCGACATGTTCTGTTTTTTTGTACAGATATTCACTGATAACAAAATCTAGTATTGCGTCTCCTAGGTATTCTAGTCTTTCATAACTATTGCATTCATTTTCATTTGCAAATGATGAATGTGTGAATGCTTCTTCATATAATTCATTATTAGTTATATTTAATTTTTCAAATATATTCATATTTCTCACCTGTTTAATTATATCATATTTAGTTTACATTTTATATCTTTTTTAGTATAATTAACATATGAGATATTTTTTATTAGGTATGATAAAGGTATATCAGATGATACCTGGTGATTTTCACAATTATTGTAATCACCACCCAACCTGTTCTAATTATGCAATTGATGCTATAATTGAATATGGTAGTATAAAGGGAAGTTATTTAAGTGTTAAACGGATACTTAAGTGTACTCCTTTTACTAAATTTACTATAGATTATGTGGAAAGGAGGAAAGAATGAAAAAGTTATTTTTAGGAGTTCTTTTAATAACTTTATTATCTGGATGTTTAAAAAAGGATAGTTTTGAGGATATTACTATCAATACAACAATATACCCTATTGAGTTTATTGTTGAAGCTTTATATAGTGATTATAGTACTATTGAAAGTATTTATCCAAGTGGTGTTAAGGTGCAGTTAGAGGAATGTGAAGATTGTTCTAATTATACCTTATCGGAAAAGAATTTAGAAGAATATAGCAAGAATGATTTATTTGTTTTCAATTCATTATTACATGAAGGTAATTATGTTCAAGAAATGCTAAAATCAAATAAAGATTTAAAAATTATTAATGCTGGTGATAATCTAAATGATGATGATTATTATGATTTAGAAGAAATGTGGTTAGATCCTTTTAGATTAATTACTTTAGCTAGAAATGTTAAAATTGGTTTTGATTCTTATTTAACTAATTATTATTTAAAACAGGAAATTGAACAAAATTTTGATGAATTAAAAGAAGATTTGGATAAATTAGGTGCTGAGCTTACTGATGTTACTAAAAAAGCTACTAATAAAAATATAGTAGTAGCCAATGATTTATTTAAGTTTTTAGAAAAAGAAAATTATGGTTTGAGTGTTTATTCTTTAGAAGAAAATGATGGTTTAACATTAAAAACAATTAGTGATGTTAAAGCTATGATAGAATCTGGAGAAATAAAGTATATTTATACAAAACAATATAGTGAGATTAATCAAACTATTAGTGATTTAATTGAAGGTACTGATGTTGAAATAATTGAGATTCATACTTTAACGAATTTGACACAATCAGAGATTAATAGTAAAAAAGATTATTTCAGTATTATGAATGAAAATATTGAATTATTTAAATTGAGTTTATATAATTAGGAGGAGAATTTATGATTTATATTATTATTTTAATTGTTTTTATTATACTTGTTTCTATTAAGCAAGTTAATGAGTATGAAAGAGGAGTAAAATTTACAATTGGTAAGTTTTCAAAAATTATGCAACCAGGTTGGAATTTAGTTTTACCTATTTTTCAATCATTTAGAAAAGTTGATATTAGAACTAAAGCTGTTGATGTTCCAGAGCAAGAAGCTATAACTAAAGATAATGTTTCTGTTAAAATTAATGCTGTTATATACTATAAAGTATTTGATGCATCTAAAGCTATCTTAGCTGTTGAAAATTTTAGATATGCTGTTTCACAATTGGCGCAAACTTCTATGAGAAATGCTGTTGGTTCTGTATCTTTAGATGAGTTATTAAGTGAAAGACAAAAAATCTCTTCTGAGATTTGTAGTGTTATTGATACTGAAACTGATCCTTGGGGAATTAAAGTTGAGAATGTTGAATTAAAAGATATTGCTTTACCTGAAGAAATGAAACGTGTTATTGCTAAAGTAGCTGAAGCTGAGCGTGAAAAAGCTGCTATCATTACTAAAGCTGATGGTGAAGTTCAAGCTGCTGAAAATTTAGCTAAAGCTGCAAATACAATGGCTGCAACTCCAGGGGCATTACATTTAAGAACATTATCTACTTTAAATGATTTAAGTTCTGATCAATCTAATACTGTTATATTTGCTATTCCAATTGAAGTTTTAAGAGCTTTTGATGGAATTAGTAAAAATAATATTAATTTAAGTGAGAATGAAGCTGTTAAACATTTTATTGATGGACTAAAAAAATAGAATTAATTTTCTATTTTTTGTTTGTTTGTAATGTCTATTATAATAACAACAATAGTTCCAAAGAAGACTGCTGTATTTAGTAACATATTAATTTTTTCTATAATATCTAATAGTTCAATATCAAAATATATAATTAATAAATTAACAAGTGTTGTTATAGTATTACAAGCAATAACTATTGAAGCTATAATTTGTCTTTCTTTATAATCTGAATTTTTTAACAATAAACATGTGTGGGCAAAATAACCTGTTAATACTATAAAAAGGACTAATTGTTCCATTAAAAATGCTATTTCAAACCATATAACTAGCGTTATAATTAGGAATGTTATAAAGCTTAAGATTATACCAATTATAGAAAATATTCTAAATTTTTTTTCATTGAATTTCATTGCACAAATATATGCTGATATGCTTGTTCCAAAAACTGTCATCGCTGTTGTAATTAATCTAAGTGTTAAAATAAAATCGTTCCCAAATATGATTATTGCTGCCATAACTATAATTGCTGCTAAGGCTATAATTAAAATGTTTAAAAATATTTTTTTCATACTTCCTCCTATTTTAATTATACTTTTTTTTATTGTATTTGTAAATATTTAGTTTTTGTAATTT
>CAYJEL010000039.1:0-8935 GCA_964369245.1 uncultured Muribaculaceae bacterium | reverse complement strand
GAAGCTGATATTTTCATTTTTTATCATCCTTTATAAATTTTAAATAGTTTTCATATCGTGATTTTAATATAGTAGTTCCTATGATTGTTTTTATGTAGCAATCATCTTCTTTGTCATGCATGCAATCTTTGTATTTACATTGATGACGATACTCATTAAATTCAATTATATTATCTCTAATACATTCTTTATTCATTCCAATAAATTCTAATGATGAAAACCCTGGGGTATCTGCACATTTACCACCAAATATGTCAATTAACTCAACATGTCTTGTGGTATGCTTTCCTCTTCCTAGTGCTTTAGATATTTCAGCAGTATTTAAATTTAAATTTACATTTAATTTATTTAATAATGTACTTTTACCTGCACCACTTTGGCCTGTAAATACTGAAATTTTATTTTTAAAGATTTCTTTTATGCTTTTTATATCTAGGTTATAGTATACTTCATAACCTATACTTTCATAGTATTTTTTAATATTTTCTATTTCTTTAGTATCATCTAATAAATCTATTTTTGTAAAGCAGATAATTGGTAATATATTATTATATTCTATGACACAAAGTAATTTATCTAACAAGTAAAGATCCAAGTTAGGATCTTTTACACTTGTTATTATAATTGCTTGATCTATATTTGAAACAACAGGTCTTATTAAAGAATTTTTTCTTGGTAGAATTTCGGTTATAACTTTTTTACTGACATCAATTATAACTTTATCCCCTACTATTGGAGAAATATTTTCTTTACGAAATTTTCCGCGTGCTTTACAAATGATTATTTCATTTTCTGTTTCTACTGAAAAATCATTGCTTAGTACTCTTACAATTAATCCTTGCATTATTCAGTTGGTTCTTCTGGAGTTTCAACTACTTCTTTTGCTTTGGCTACTGTAATTATTAAAGTTGAATTTTCTACAACTTCTCCGGTTCTATTTTGATTTATAATTGTTCCTTCTTCATAAGCATCTGTTTCTTGGTATTTTATTTCTAAAATTAAATTATTATCATCACAAAATTGCATTACTGAATCTACTGTGTGTCCGTCTGTGAAGTTTGGATATTCTGTTATGAATACTGCGTAATAAATTACAATTGTGTCACCTTTTTCTAATTTTTCTCCTGGTGCTGCACTTTGTTCAATAACGTTGTATTCTTTATATTTTGATTGCTCTGCTTTTTCAATTTTTTTAGGTTCTAAAATAACATTTAAATCTAAGTTTTGTAATTTTGCTTCAACTGTTAGATAATTTGTATTTGAGTAATCTTCAATCTGAACTTTACCACTTTCAATAGCTACTACTAATGTTATTTCTGTTCCTTCTTTTACTGTTCTTCCTGTCTGTGGTGAGGTTTTAATTATTTTCCCTGTCTCAACATCATCGCTCTCTTTTTCTTCAATTTCTGCTTTTACATTTAAACCATGTTCTTTTAAAATAGCTTCTGCTTCAACTACTGTTAAGTTAGCTACTTCTGGTACTATAACATCTGCTACTTCAGTAAATTGTGGGTAAACTATTATAACTAAGCATAATACTGCTATAAAAGTTGCTAATATACTTCCTGTTATCCATAATATTTTATCTTTTACTTTAGATTTTTTTTCTTTTTTAGGCACTTTTTTTACCTCCTCTTTTACTACTTCTTTTTTTACTTCTTTTTTTTCTTCTGTATCCCCTTCACTATACTTGTGAACTGCTTTTAATTCTTTTAATCCATCCTCTGATAAAGCATTTTTTAAATCTTCTAGCATGGTTTTAGCATTATCATATCTATTTTTTAAATTTTTAGCACAAGCTTTAATTAAAATATTTTCAATACTTTGTGGTATATCTGGTTTTATTTCAATCACACTTGGGATTGGTTCTTTCATTTGTTTTATAGCTATTTCAACAGCTGTATCTCCTTTAAAAGGTACTTTTCCTATTAGCAATTCATACATTAATATTCCTAGTGAATATATATCACTTTTAATAGTTGGTGAGGAACCTGTTGCTTGTTCTGGTGGTAAGTAATGAACACTTCCCATAATTGAGTTTGTTTGTGTTAATTCAACACTATTCAAAGATGTTGCAATACCGAAATCTGTTATTTTAACTGTTCCATCTTCTAAAATCATTATATTTTGTGGTTTTATATCACGATGAATTATATAACTATCATGAGCACATATTACTGCTTCTGTTAATTGAGTCATTATATCTATTACTTCTGGTAGTGTTAAAGACCCTCTTCTTTTTATTAAGTTTTTTAATGTTTTACCATTTATATATTCCATTACTATGTAGTAGTAACCGTTTTCTTCTCCAACATCATAAACTTCAACAATATTGGGATGACTTAGTTTTGATGCTGATAGAGCTTCTCGCTGAAATCTTCTAACAAATTTTTCGTCTTCTGCCAAATCTCCTCTTAATATTTTAACTGCTACTTGTCTATTTAAAATAGTATCATTGGCTAAATATACATTAGCCATTCCACCTTCACCTATTGTTTTAATAATTTGATATCTATTATTAATTTTATCCCCTTTAGTTATCATCTTTACACTCCCTTAAATAAGCGACTGAAATGTTATCATTCCCGCCTTTGTTGTTAGCTTTATTTATTAATTTTTGTAATTGTTCCATTACTGGTGTTTTTTCATTTAAAACTTTAGTTATTTCCTCTTCTTCTAGCATATTAGTTAAACCATCACTACATAGAAATATTCCATCAATATTTCTATCTACTAAAAAGATATCCATTTCTACTGTACTAGTAACTCCTAGAGCTTTCATTAGGATATTTTTTTTAGGGTGTTCTTTAGCTTCTTTTTCACTTATTTCACCTGATTTTACTAACATTCCTACAAATGTATGTTCATCAGTAATTTTATGTAGTTTATTATTTTTTAGTACATACCCTGGTGAATCTCCGATGTTTCCAAAAATCAAAAAATTAGGAGTTATAACTGCTAATACTAAAGTTGTACCCATTCCTTGACTTTCATGATGTTCATTGGTGTATTTATATAATAATACATTAACTTCACTTACTATTTCTTTTATAAAGCTAATGGCATCTTCTTTTACTCCGATACTACTTATTTCACCAAATCTTTTTCCAATATGAGAAATTGTAATTGAAGAAGCTATTTCTCCTCCAACATGTCCACCCATTCCATCAGCAACTGCTAATAAAACTTCATTTGACATGTTTTTAGAAATTATAACACTGTCTTCATTTCTTTCTCTTACTTTTCCAGGATCTGTGAGATATGCATACTCCATTTTATTCCTCCTTGTAATTTGCTCGCAGTTGTCCGCACGCGGCGTCGATATTACCACCAAATTCTTTTCTAATGGTAACTTCTATTTTATTTTTTTTAAGTATATCATAAAACTTTAGTATGTTTTGTGATTTTTTGTAGTTACTACTGTTTGAATTATATGGAATTAAATTAACATAACAATTCATTCCTTTGATTAATTTTACTAATTTAATTGCATCTATTTCTTGATCATTTATTTTATCTAACATAACATATTCAAATGTTACTCTTCTATTCGTTTTTTTGATGTATTCCTTTAGAGATTCTATTAACTCTTTTAAAGGATATGCTTTATTGATAGGCATTAATTTATTTCTAATTTCATCATCTGCTGAATGTAGAGATATGGCTAGATTAACTTGTTTAGTTAAATGTGAAAATTGTTTTATTTTAGGTACTATACCACAAGTTGAAACTGTGATATGTCTACTTCCTAGAGCTATTCCTAAATCATGATTTATTATATCAATAAATTTAATGACATTGTCATAGTTATCAAAAGGTTCCCCAATACCCATTAAAACTAAATGTGATATTCTAATATTTAATTCTTGTTCTATTTGTAATAATTGTAAAACCATTTCATTTATATTAAGATTTCTTATTTTTTTAAGTCTTCCACTTTCACAAAATGTACATCCCATATTACATCCAACTTGTGATGAAATACATAAACTATTACCATAAACATGTTTCATTAAAACGGCTTCGATTTTATTGCCATCGTTAAGTTCAAATAAGAATTTAGAAACATCTTTATCATCTTGTTTAATTAAGATATTTAGTTTTTTAAAATAAAAATCTTTTTTGAGTTGCTCTATTATGTCTTTTTTTATATTAGTCATTTCTTCAAATGAGGTAACTCTTTTTTTATAAAGCCAATCAAATATTTGACGTGCTTTGAATTTTTTTTCATTTATATTTAAAAAGTAATTTTCAAATTCCTCTAATGTATAATCATATATATTCATATTAACACCCTTTAATAATTATAGCATATTTTTTAATTTTTTTAAAATAAAAAAAGACTTAAAATTAAGTCTTATTATTTATTTTGACATTTTTTTAGACATTTTCTTTTGGAAGTGCTTCTTTACGTGATAAATTAAGTCTTCCTCTTTTGTCATAACCTAATGATTTAACTAGTATTTCGTCTCCTATTTTAACTACATCTTGTGGTTTTTCAACTCTTTCTTTATCTAAATGTGAAACGTGCACAAGTCCATCACAACCAGGCCATAATTCAACAAAGCATCCAAAGTCTTCAACTTTTACAACTTTACCTGTATAAATTTTTCCTTCTTCTACTTCTCTTGTTATGTCTTTAATCATGTTAGCTGTTTTATCAATTATTTCTTGATCTGAATGGTAGATAATTACTCTTCCATCATCTTCTAAATCAACTTTTACTGCATTTACATCTGTAACTGCTAAAACGTTACTAGCTTCTAAAATGATTTTTGTAATCATTTCTCCACCACGTCCAATTACATCTTTTATTTTTGCTGGATCGATTGTAAATATCATTGTTTTTGGTGCGTATTTAGAAACTTCTTTTCTTGGTTCACTTATTTGATTTGTGATTACATCTAGTATTTCTAAACGAGCTGTTTTAGCTTGTTCTAACGCTTCTTTTAAGATTTTTTCTGTTACACCTTTAATTTTAATATCCATTTGTAAAGCGCAAATACCTTCTTTAGTTCCTGCAACTTTAAAATCCATATCTCCTAAGTGATCTTCTAATCCTTGAATATCTGTTAGAATTGTGTATTTTTCATCATTTGTTATAAGTCCCATTGCTATACCTGCTACTGGAGCTTTTATTGGTACTCCTGCTGCCATTAAACTCATACAACCAGCACAAATACTTGCTTGAGAACTACTTCCGTTTGATTCTAAAATTTCTGATACTACTCTAATTGTGTATGGGAATTCTTCTTCAGTTGGTATTACTTGTAGTAAAGCTTTTTCTCCTAAAGCACCATGACCTATTTCTCTTCTTCCTGGAGCTCCGTATCTTCCTGTTTCTCCTACTGAAAATTGAGGAAAGTTATAGTGTAGGATAAATCTTTTTGAAGCTTCCATACTTAAACCATCTAGAATTTGGTGTTCTCCTAAAGCACCTAGTGTTGTTACGGATAAACTTTGTGTTTGTCCTCTTGTAAATAGAGCTGAACCATGAGTTCTTGGTAAAATATCAATATCAGTTGAGAGTGGTCTTATTTCAGTCATTTTTCTTCCATCTGCTCTTAATTTTTCATCAACTACTATTTTTCTAAAATCTTGATATTCTATTTCTTCTAGAATTAATTTTATTTTTGTTGTTAATTCTTTTTGTTCTTGTTCTTTTAAAGTATCATTTATGTAGTCATTTACTATATCTTCTTTTATTTTATCGATTGTTTCGTATTTTTCTATTTTATCTTTAATTCTTAAAGCTTGGTCTATTTGATTTCCTACTTTGTTTTTTACTTCTTGCTTTAGTTCTTCTGTTATTTCTAAAACTTCGTAAGGCATTTTTTCTTCACCAATCTCATTTATAATTTGTTCTTGGAAAGTTATTAATTCTTTAATTGCTTCATGACCAAACATTAAGGCTTTTAGCATTGTTTCTTCTGAAACTTGTTTTGATGATGCTTCAACCATGTTGATTGCTTCTTTTGTTCCAGATACAGTTAAATCAATTAATGATTTTTCTGTTTGTTCACAAGTTGGGTTAATTATAAACTCATCGTTAATTAAACCAACTTTTACTCCAGCTACTGGACCATTGAATGGTATTTTTGAAATTGAAGTAGCTAAAGATGAACCGAATAAAGCTGTTAGTTCTGGTGTATTATCTTGTTCAACTGATAATACTGTATTTACTATTTGAACTTCATTTTTGAAGTCTTCTGGGAATAATGGTCTCATTGGTCTATCTATCATTCTTGCTGCTAATGTAGCATTTTCTGTAGGTCTTCCTTCTCTTTTTATAAATCCACCTGGAATTTTACCAACTGAATATAATTTTTCATTATATAAAACCATTAGTGGGAAAAATGGTGAGAGAACATTTGCTTTATTAGCTACTACTGATGTTGTTAAAACTACAGTATCTCCATATCTTACTAAAACTGCTCCATGAGCTTGTTTTGCCATTTCGTTTGTCTCTACTATTAATTTTCTTCCTCTAAAATCTAATTCGAATGTTTTTTTCATAAAAACTCCTTTACTATATTAAAGGCACTCAAAAACGAGTGCCTAACAATTATTTTCTTAATTTTAATTCTTTTATTAAAGTACGATATCTTGTAACATCTTCTTTTAATAAATAGTTTAATAAACTTCTTCTTTGACCAACCATTTTTAATAATCCTCTTCTTGAGTGATGATCTTTTTTATGTTCTTTAAAGTGGTCTGTTAAGTTAGCAATATCTTCTGTTAATAATGCTATTTGTACTTCGATTGAACCAGTATCTGTTTCATTTTTTCCAAATTTAGCAATTATTTCAGCTTTTCTTTCTTTAGTTAATGCCATTTAAAATATTCTCCTCTCTTTTAATATTCGCTTGAATCCAAGATATAAATTGGAGTAATTTATTTCCTAGAAATAAGTACATATATAATATACACTATTTTTTTTCTTTTTGCAACTGATTTTTTAAATTACTTAATTTATTTTGTTTTAAAATTTCTTTTATTTCCTGGCTATCTTTTGGTGATATTTTTTCTAATCTTCTAGTTAAGTCACGGTATATAACATCATAAGAAACATCTAACTTTTTACTTATTTCATTGATACTAAAACCTTCTTTAAATAATTTACACGATAATAAAACTCTTTGTTTTATTTCTGTTTTTTCTATACTATCAGGTGTGTTGGTGTAAATTACTTTTTTTATTGTTTCTTTGTTTTTTGAATAGTTAGCAAGTTTTTTTCTTTTATAATTGATACTTGCTACTGATATATTTAGATGCATTAGTCGAACCATTTTTCTAGTTGATAAACCATAATCAATAGTGGCTGCTTCAATCAATTTTAAGCTGTCATCGTCATAATCGTTAAAGTAATTATCTGTTTTTAATGTTTGGGAAATTTTTTCATTAATCATTTCTTGAATTTTATCATAAATTTTTGGAAATTTTCTTTTTAACTCTTTATTAATTGCATAATAAATATAATCTTCTGAAACACCAAATTCTTTTAAAAAATCAGTTGTTTGAACAATTGTTAGTTTCTTTTCTAACATAATATTAGCTAGACTTAATAAATCCTTACTAGATATTTCATAGAATGTTTTTTCTTCATTATCTTGTTCATTTGAGTTTAAGTTATTAAATATTTCATCACAAAAATCTATGTTATTTTTTTCTAAATTTTTTTTTGCTTCTTGTGGAGTTAGTGAAAAATCTTCCATTAATTTCAACATAAATTCTGTTTTGAATCTATCTTTTTTTTGAACTGCGGGATTATTTTTGTATGATATAAGTTTTAATTGTTCATGTAATTTGGGATTAGTTATTTTTAATTCACCAATTAGTCTTCTGACTTTAGTTTCAGATATTTCTAATTTTTTTGATATTTCTTTGTATGTAAGACCTTGTTTTCTCATTTTTACTGTTTCATCAGTTAGTTTTGTTTTTTCTATGTTCATTTTTTCACAACCTTTGTTTTAGGAAATATTGTTTCTTTGTATTCTTTTATAAAATCAGTAATTTGTTTTTCTTCTAATTTAATTAATTCTTGCTTTATAGTTTCATCTTCATAACCTTTAATTTTTATAGCATAGTAAATATAGCTATTTGGAATTTTTGGAATTTTTTCCATTAATTGGGAAAGTTTTAGATCATTTTTTAGCAGAGCATTAATTAATTTGGAAATTATATTTTGATCTATTTTGTAATCAGTATAGTTTCTTGTTATGTTTTTTTCTATTTCTTCTAGTTGTTTTTGTTCTTGTGATGTGATATTCATTTTATTCAATAGTTCTTTTAGATATTTTTCTGTAATATCTATTCCATAATTGTTAAATATTGAAACTGTTTGATAATTATTTAAATAAAATTCTAACATAAAGTTTAATATTAAACTTTCATTTATTTTTTTTATATTTTTGTTTGCTTTTTCGTAATTCATAAGTTTAATATAATAATATTTATTTGGTTTTGTTACTTTATAACTTTCAATTATTTTCTTCAGTTCTTTATATGGAATTTGAAGTTGTAGCGCTATAGAAATATCAGATAAGTTATTTTCTTTTGAGTTTATAATTGTATCTAAATATTGTAAATGGTTATTGTTTTCTTGATGATTTAATTGATATCCAAAAAAGTTATAATATTTATCTAGCCAGTTAGTTATATCTTCTTTATTAAATTTTTTTGTACTTGAATTTTTATTTAATATAATATTATCTTTTTCATCTAATTTATCACTGAAAGATAGTATTATATTTTCGATATAATGTGGTGGTAATGGTATATTATTTTCTCTTAGTAAAGTATAAGTGGTAGATAAATTTGTATTAAACTCTTCCATAAATTTAATGAATATTTTTAATTCTTTAAGTTGTTTAGGAACTGAGTGGTAATGTTGATAATTAATAAATTGCATATATTCATGAGTTTCTTTATCTAT
>CAYJEL010000038.1:0-9113 GCA_964369245.1 uncultured Muribaculaceae bacterium | reverse complement strand
TTCAAAATCCAATGGTAGCAATACCATGCCGGTTCGAGTCCGGCCATGGGCACCAAAATTAATTAATACTCGAATATATCGAGATGTACTAACAATAAATGTTAGTTTTTTTAATATGAGGTAATAATTTTTGGTACTGTTCAAACAAAAAAAACTAAAAAATTTAGTTCTTTTTTGTTTTATGATAATAAATCACTTGAAGGACTTTTAAAATTCTTACAATTCATGCTGTCTTTTAAAACTTCGTCTGGTTTTCCATCTGGATATTTAATACATATATCATCTTGCTCGTTATTATTATACTTACAAAATCCACATATTGTTTCAAAAAATATAAGTTCTCCTTCTTTATAAATGAATTTATCGTTATTAATATTTGTTTGTTTCATTTTATTTATCTTGTCATAATTTTCTGCTTGATCTATTTCAGCTATTTTCTCATCAATTTTTTCAATTGATTTATTAAGTTTATCTAAATTTTCTTCGTGGTCAATTTCAGCTATTTTATTATCTATTCTTTTAATTATTTTATTTATCTTATCATCATTTTCTGCTTGATCTATTTCAGCTATTTTTTCATCTATTCTTTTAATCATTTTATTTATTTTGTCGTCACTGTCTGACTTATCTATTTTAGTTGTTTTTTCATCTAGTATTTCAGTTATTTTATTTATATTTTCGTCATTTATTGCTTGATCTAGTTCAGCAATTTTTTTATCTATTTTTTCGATCATTTTATCAAATTTATTTATATTTTCATCAATTTTCATTTTGAATCTTCTTTCTATAATTTATTGTTATGATATTTTAGTATCTTGATTTATAATTTGTTGTGATAGTTCTAATTCTTCTTTTGTTTCGATATGTTTTGGATTACTTAATTGTGTATCATTTAATGATAGTTTAAGTTTATCACAACATGGTTTAAATGTAGCATAAGTAAGAGCTCCACCTAAAACACCGCTTACTACAGGGATGGCTTTATTAAAAAAATTTACGCACATTTTTTTTGTTAAGTTAACAGAAAAATATTTGCAGATATTTTTAATTACTGGATAAACGGCTCCTTTTGTTACAGCTGTTTTCATAAATTGTTTACTTACTCCGGCAGCTAAGGCTTTTGATAAAGCTTTTAGAGCATTATTAGCACCAGCTACTCCGTACATTACACCTAAGCACAATATTAAAGTATTCATTGTTTGGCTGTCTAGAATTCCTTCTTTTTCGTCTGTATCAATTTGTTGGAATCCATAAAGGTATAGTAATTTTTGTGTAGCTCGTAACATGTATCCGTAGTATTGTGTTATATCTGCTGGTATAGTTGCCACCATTGTTACTCCACCTGGAGCACTTAAAGCTGCAGATATCCCTGATACGCAATTTCTTTCATATTGTATTACTGAATTAGCTATTTTATCTATATCATCTTTTGATATATTAGCTAAAGCTGGGGTCTTATTAATAGCTTCATCAATTGTTTTTTTATCACAATATCTAGTTAACTCTTTTTTTAAAAAAGTTTCTCTATTTATTTTGATTCCAGGAACACGCATTCCTAAAATAACTATATCTTCAATATCTATTTTACCATCACCGTTAACATCTAGTTTTTCAGTTATGATTTTTTGTGTTACATCTGCTGTTTTTTTTGTTTTTGTAGCTATAATAGTTGTGTTATTAACAATATTTGATTTTACTTCATCTAGTTCTATATTTTTAATTTTTTCTTTAGTTAGAATAGTTATGTCTTTAGTTTTTTTTGTAATTGTGTTTGCATTTTTTTTGATTGTTGATTTGGTATCATTAATTAGATTATTTATTTTCATATGAACTCCTTTTTTTAATTATAACATTTTTTGTAATAATTGACATTAATAATTAATATATTTATTTTGTAGGTTTGTGTAGAAAGGAAATATATGCTTTTAACAATTGATGAAGTAAATAAGTTAGTTATTTTGAAAAATTATGATTTACAAGGAGAAAGATTTAAAATTTTTTTTGATAAGTGTTGTAAAGGTGATAAAAGTTTGTTTTTAATTTCTTTTTTGTTATTAGAAAATAATTTGTATTCTAAAGAAGAGTTTGATAATAATTTGAATAATTTAGAACAGATACCAATAGTTAATATTTTATTGGTTTCAAAATATTTTAAAAATGTACCTATTCATTTAATTCCAGTTCATTGTAACTTTAAAATGTTTTGTATTGAACAGTATGATGTTTTTATAAAAACATCTAATTATTTGGGGAAAAGAAAAAAATTCATTTAATATGATTTTTTTTGTTTTGTATATTATTTGCTGTTAGTGTAAATAATATAAATGAATTATATAAAAAAAACTTGCAAATATATAAACTATTTGATATAATTTAATTATCATAGGGTAGGGAGAATTGGTTATGTATAAAAAAATTGCCATTGTATCTGTTGTGCTTTCTGTTTTAGGTATTAGTATGGCATTTGCAGCATTAAGTCAAAACTTAACTATAGATGGTGGAGCTTCAGTAAATTTAACAGGATGGAATATTAATTTTCATGATTTACAAACAGTAGTTCTTACAGGTAGTACTGTTGAAAATAGAGTGCCAACTATAAATCCAAGGGCTACAACAATAAGTAATTTTGATTTAACATTTTATAATCAAAACGATTCAGCAACTTACTTTTTTGATATAAGAAATAGTGGAACTATTAATGCAGCTATTAGTGAAATAGTAATTAATAACCCTGTTTGTACTGGTAGTGGTATAGATAAAACTACAGATGAAGCATTAGTTTGTGATAATCTAACATTTACGTTAAAGTATGTTGGTGGAGCAAATGATGGCGTTGATGTTACTATAGGAGATTTATATGATGCTTCAACATTTAAAGATGTTGCCTTATATATTTCATATGATGCATTAACTAAACCAACTAATTTAGTAGAAATTACTAATTTAGGAATAAATATTTTATTTGAACAAAATTGATATAATATCACGTTGTGATTTATATAGATATTATAGGAAGGAAGAGTTTTATGAATAGAGATAGACACACAAAATTTTTAGCGGTTATTGCAATCGTACTAGCTGTAGGAGGATTATCAATTGGTTTTGCTGCTTTAAGTCAATCATTAACAATTGATGGTACAGGGGAAGTTGCAGCTCAAAACTGGGACGTTCATTTTGAAAACTTATCAACAGTTAATGTACATAGCACTACTGCTACTGAAACAACTGCTCCAACTTTAAATGGAACAAATACGCATATTGGAGATTATTATGTAGTATTTAATGCTCCTGGAGATAAAGTTTCTTATACTTTTGATGTAGTTAATGATGGTAGTATTGATGCAACATTATCAACAGCTACTATTCCTACTAATTTAGGTTGTACTAGTACTAATGCAGATGCTACTTTAGGTGCTACTGAAGCTGCATATGTTTGTTCTAAATTAACTTATACATTAACTTATGCTGATGGTTCATTATTAACTGGATCTCCACAATTAGCTGCTGGAACTTCTAAATCTTTAATTTTAACATTAGAATTTAGTAGTGAAGTAGATGCTGCATCTTTACCAACTGCGTCTGTAAGTGTTGAAGATTTAGCTATTACTTTAAGTTATATTCAAGACTAATTGTAAAGAAATAGTTAGAGGGTGATTGTTATTAAAAAGAGTTACATTAAACTTTTAATTTTAGAAATAGTCTTAACCCTAATTGTAGTTTTAAACATAGTAGTTTTTAACATTTCTAATTTATATTATTTAAGTACTTGTTTACTTGTAACAATTGGTGTTATAAAACTACTTGTTGGCTATGAAAAAGACCGTAATAGATATAAAAAAGATGCTGTTATGAGCATCTTTATTTATGTTATGTTGTATTTTATAATTATATATTTATTGGGAATATTTACTGGATTTTTATTAAGTCCTTATAGTTTTACAATATTTAATATAATTAGAAATATTACACCTGTTATATTGATTATTTTAACATCTGAGATATTAAGATATTCTATTGTCAGGAAAGGTGAAAAGAATAATTGGATAATTGTATTGTCAATTATATTTTTTGTATTATTAGATATTTCAATAATTAGTTATAATTACGATTTAGGTAATACTATTGATGTAATTGAAATTTTAACGCTTGTTTTTATACAAAGTGTAAGTACAAATATTATGTTAACATATTCGACTACTAAGTTTGGTTTTTTACCAAGTATTGTTTATAGAATTTTATTGGAAATTTCAGTTTTTATTTTACCAATAATTCCTAATTTTGGTCAATATATACATGCTATATTGGAATTTGTTTTACCAATAATTGTATTATATTTATTATATTCTTGGTATCAAAAGAAATTGGTAAAAAAAGAAGATAAAATAAATTTAAAAAATCCTGGTGTGAATAAGGGATTAACTATTGTTACAGTGATTTTCATTGTTGTAATGGTTTATCTAACTTCTGGATTTTTTAAGTATTATGCTCTTAGTATTGGTTCTGAATCAATGGAAAGTGAAATTTATAAAGGTGATGTTGTAATCGTTGAAAAAACTGATGATTACGATAAATTACAAATAGGTGATGTTTTAGTATATGAAAAAGAAAAAATAGTAGTTGTTCATAGAATTATTGAAATTATGAATGATGGAGAAGTTTATTCTTATATAACTAAAGGTGATAATAATGAGGATGCTGATAATTGGATTGTAACTGAAAATCAAATTATTGGAAAGGTCATTTTTAAAGTTAAATATGTTGGTTATCCAACTGTATGGTTAAGTGAAATAGTGAATTAAGGAGGTGTGTATGACAAATAATATTATGTATAATGGACATGGAAAAAAGTTTAAAGTTCCTAAAAAGAAGAAAAAATTTAAAAAAGGAGCTCAATTATTTTTTGCTAGTATTTTATTAGTAGCGAGTATTTTATCTAGTTTAGTATTGGTTTTAAATTCGGTTAATTTTGGTGAAACTCTTCACACAGTTAATTATGATTCAACCTTAACTAGTGATTATAAAGTTAATTTGAAAGAAAATGATCATTATCAAAGTAGTTATTTAGGACCTGGGTTAGAATATATTTCCAGTTTAATAAATACTATTAGTATTGATTTTGATTATTTAATGACAGCTAATGAAATTTTAACTTATGATTATAAGTATAAAATAAGTGCTGATTTAATTATTACTAATAATAATGAACCTGATCAAGTTATTTTTAGTGAAAATTATATTTTAAGAGAAGATAGTGTTAACGCTTCAACTAGTAGTATTAATGTTGATGAAGAAATTGAAATTGATTTTGTATATTATAATGAATATGTTAATAATTATAAAAAAGAATTTGGTTTACTTGTTGATAGTAATTTAGTTGTTACTTTTGAAGTAATTACTAATGGTACTAGTGAAGTAATTGATAATAAAATAGATGACAGTAAAAAATCTGTTATAACTATTCCTCTTAGTGAGCAAACTATTTCTATTATCAATCCTTTAGTAGCACCTGAAAGTGGTTATTTAGCTGATGTTGCTATTACAAAAATAAGTAATTATATTTTATTTAGTGTTAGTATATTATTTGGTATTTTAAGCTTATTAATTATCATTTATATTGTTACTTTACTTTATAAGATTACTTCTAATAAGGATATTTATAAATCAGTAATTAATAAATATTTACGTGAATATGATCGATTAATTGTCACTACAAATCAACCTGACATTAACGAAAGTAATTTTGAAAATAAGATTAGAGTTATGTCTATTGAGGAATTAATAGATGCTCATGATGCTACTGGTAGTCCAATTATATATTACGAGGTAGTGCCTGATGAAAAAAGTTATTTTATTTTAATGAGTTCTAATACTTTATATAAATTAACTATTTCTAGAGTTTATTTGGAAGAAGAAAAAAGAAATAAAAAAAGAAATTAAGTAGGAATTTTCCTATTTTTTTTTGAATATAAAAAACAACTTTTAGTAAGTTGTTTTATTCTCCTAGTTTGTAGGCAATTAAAAATCCTGCTATAAATAATATTAGTGCTAAAACGATATTTAAAATTGTGAAGCTTACTCCTGTATTTATTGCTGTAATTAGTATTGAAATAGCTGATGCTGTAACAAATCCTAAAATAGCAGAGTATGTTTTAATTTCGAATTTTTTTAATAAATATTCAATTAGTTTTGCTATTAATACTATTCCAATAATAACTCCTAGTCCTAAAACTGAGAGTACTATAAAGTTTTCGAATATATTATTAAAACTAGTTAAATCTTTTATTGTATTCATTATTGGTTCATAATATCCTAAGAAAATTAAAATGAATGATCCGCTTATTCCTGGTATTACCATTGATGAAGATGCTAACATACCTACTAAAAATAGTATTATATATTGTAATATTGACATATTAGTAAGTGTTACTTCAGACATACTACCATCTATGAATGTGATACTTAATATTAATATGAATGTAGTTAAAAATAATAATATTTCTGATGTTTTAATTTTGTTTCTTACTTTTTTAAATAGCATTGGAACTCCACCTAGTATTAATCCGATAAAGAATAAAATAGTTGGTAGGTGATAGTTATCTAAAGCGAAAGTAACAACTCTACTCATTAATAATATGGAAATTATCGCTCCTAAACCTATGAAAAATAATAGGTTTATATTTTTTTTAAAGTTTTTAAAAAAATGACTTATTGCTTCAATTATATCTTCATATACTCCTAATGTTATCATAAGTGTTCCTCCTGATACTCCAGGAATTATATTAGCGATTCCAATAAAGAATCCTTTGATTGTTAAAAATATATTTTTCATACTGACCTCCTAATTAAGTATATCATATTTTTAACAAAATAACTATTTTTTGTGATATACTATTATAGGTGATAGTATGAAAAAGATATTAGTATTTTTAATTTTGTTATTTAGTGGTGGTGCTGTTTTTTATAATGTTAATAGTGCTAATCCGGCTAGTTTAAATGTACCAATTGATGGTGATTTATTAGCTGTTCATTTTATTGATGTAGGTCAAGGGGATAGTATAGTTATTGAATTACCTGGTGATGAGGTAATGTTAATAGATGGTGGGGAAAAGGAATATGGTAATATAGTTGATAAATATGTATCTGATTTAGGTTATGCGTCAATTGATTATTTAGTTGCTACGCATCCTCATACTGATCATATTGGTGGTTTAATTGAAATTGTAGAAAATTTTGATATTGAAAATATATATATGCCTAAAATGACATATAATACAAAAACATATGAAAGTTTATTAATGGCTATTTCTGATAAAAATTATAAGATAACAGAGGCTAAAACAGGTGTTGTTATATTTGAAGATGAAAGTTTGAAAATTGAGATTTTATCTCCTATTAAAGATTATGATGATGCTAATAATAATTCTGCTGTTATAAAATTAATTTATGGAAATAATAGTTTTTTATTTATGGGTGATGCTGAGGAAGTTGTTGAAGATACTTTAAATGAGGATGTAGATGTTATAAAAGTTGGTCATCATGGTAGTCCAACATCTTCATCTTTGGATTTTATTAAAAGTGTTAGTGCAAATTATGCTTTTATTACTGTTGGTGAGAATAATTATAATCATCCTAATAGTGATGTTATAAAAAATTGGGAAGATTCTGGTTCTTTAGTGTATCGTACTGATTTATGTGGTAATATGGTTATTACTTCTAATGGTAGTGAACTTAATTTTGGAGGATGCTAATGAAAGTTATTGTTGATAGAATTGAAGAAGATGTAGTCGTTTTGGAAGTTGATGGTAATATGGTAGATGTTAGTATTTTATTATTTCCTAATGCTTGTGAAGGTGATGTGTATAATATTTCTAAAGATGTTAATGAAATGGAAAAAAGAAAAGAGAATATTACTAGTTTAGTTAATAATTTATTTGAGTAAAAAGATATAAATATTATGATATATCTTTTTTTTATTTTAAAAAAAGAGTATAATTATAGTTAGAAAAAGGTGATTGGATGAAAAATGAAAGTATCTTATTAAGTTTTAAAAATGCTTTTAGGGGAATTTTTTCTGGTATTAGAAAAGAAAGAAATATGTTAATTCATGTAATTGCTATGCTTACTGTAATAATTTGTGGTATGTTGTTTAAAATTGAAGTTTATGAATGGTTAATTTGTATTTTGTTATTTGCTTTAGTAATTGGAAGTGAACTTATTAATACAGCTATTGAAAATACAGTAGATATTTGTGCGCCTGAATATAATGAATTAGCTAAAATAGCTAAGGATACTTCGGCTGGTGCTGTTTTGGTATTTGCTTTAACATCAGTAGTTTGTGGATTAATTATATTTATTCCTCATTTTTTTAATCATATATAGGAGGTTTAACATGGAAGAAAAAATAAAAATTTTACTTGATAAAGTTTGTTTACCTAATGAATTTCATTGTTTTTTTCTTGATGGAAAACTTGAAAAAATTGAAGGAAATAAGGATAAAACTAAGTATACTTTTTTTATGCAATTAAATGAAAGTATTGATTTAAATTGTTATTTAACGTTTATTGAGGCTTTAAAAATGAGTTTTTCTAATTATAAGGTTGATATAAAATTAAGTGTAATTAATAAAAAAATTGAATACGTTGAAAGTTTTTATAAGTATATAATTGAAAAGAAATCAAAAGATTATCCTTTAATGAAAACTTTTTTAGATAATGAAGTTTTGATTGATGAAAATAGTTTAACTATTGAAGTAGCTAATAAAGCAGAAGAAATGAAAATAAAAACAATAGAAAAAGATTTAAATAATTTATTAGTTAAATTAGGTTATGATATTTTAAAATTTAATATTAATATAAATGATTCTAAAAGAGAAGAAATTGCTAAGGAAATAGAAAAAGCTAGAAATATTGAAGTATTAATTGAAAAGCCTGCTGAACCTGTTGAAATATTGGGAAGTTTTATTAATAAAATTAATAGTAAAATAAATTCTATTATTAGTGAAGAGGATAATGTAGCAATTGAAGCTTTTATTTTTGGAGTTGATTTGTTTGAATCGGTAAAAACTGATTTTAAAATATTTACTTTAAAAATTACTGATTTTGAAGATAGTATGT
>CAYJEL010000037.1:0-9182 GCA_964369245.1 uncultured Muribaculaceae bacterium | reverse complement strand
TTATTTTTCTTCAAATTCAGCATCTTGAACATCAGGTTTTTCAGAAGAATCTCCTTCATTCTCAGCACTAGCTTGTTCATAAACTTTAGTAGCAAAAGCCATTGCAGTTTCATTTAAAGCTTCTTTTTTAGTTTTAATATCTTCAATATCTTCTTTTTCTAAAGCTTCTTTTAATTCTTTAATTTGAGCTTCAGCTTTTTCTTTATCAGCATCTTCAATTTTATCACCTAAATCTTTAATTGATTTTTCAGTCATAAACACTAATTGTTCTGCTTCATTTTTAAGTTCAGCTTCTTCTTTTCTTTTATCATCAGCTTCACGATTAGCTTCAGCTTCTTTAACCATTGCTTCAATTTCTTCATCACTTAATGCCGTATTAGAAGTAATAGTAATTTTTTGTTCTTTATTAGTTCCTAAATCTTTAGCTTTAACATTAACAATACCATTAGCATCAATATCAAAAGTAACTTCAATTTGTGGTACTCCACGAGGTGCAGCCGGAATTCCAGTTAGTGAAAATCTACCTAAAGTTTTATTATCCCCTGCCATTTTTCTTTCCCCTTGTAATACATGAATATCAACAGCAGGTTGATTATCAGCAGCAGTAGAGAAAGTTTGTGATTTAGTAGTTGGAATAGTAGTATTTCTTGGAATTAATACAGTACTTACCCCACCTAAAGTTTCAATTCCTAAAGATAAAGGCGTAACATCTAATAATACAACATCATTAACGTCCCCTGTTAAAACCCCACCTTGAATAGCAGCACCCATAGCAACTACTTCATCAGGATTAACTTCTTTAGAAGGTTCTTTACCTAATTCATTTTTAACAACTTCCACAACTCTTGGAATTCTAGTAGAACCACCAACTAAAATAACTTTATCAATATCATTTTTACTTAATGAAGCATCTTTTAAAGCTTTTTTAACTGATTCTAAAGTTCTATCAACTAAATCATGAGTTAACTCTTCAAATTTAGCTCTAGTTAAACTTACTTCTAAATGTAAAGGTCCATCTTCACCTTGTGATAAGAACGGTAAAGAAATTTGTGTATTAGTAACTCCTGATAAATCTTTTTTAGCTTTTTCAGCAGCATCTTTAATTCTTTGCATAGCCATTTTATCTTTAGATAAATCAATTTTATTTTCTTTTTTAAATTCAGCAACTAAATGATCAATAATTTTATTATCAAAATCATCCCCACCTAATTTATTATCACCAGCAGTAGATAAAACTTCAAATACACCATCACCTAATTCTAAAATAGAAACGTCAAATGTACCTCCACCTAAATCATAAACTAAAATAGTTTGATTTTTATCTTGTTTATCAACACCATAAGCTAAAGCTGCAGCAGTTGGTTCATTAATAATTCTCTCAACTTCTAAACCAGCAATTTTACCAGCATTTTTAGTAGCTTGACGCTCAGCATCATTAAAATAAGCTGGAACAGTAATTACCGCTTTAGTAACTTTCTCACCTAAATAAGCCTCAGCAGTTTTTTTAAGATCACCTAAAATCATTGCTGAAATTTCTTCTGGCGTATATTTTTTACCATTCGCACTTACTTTTTCTTTAGTTCCCATTAATCTCTTAACAGAATAAACAGTATCTTTATTAGTTACCATTTGTCTTTTAGCAGCCCCACCAACGATAATCTCATCGTTTTTAAACGCTACAACTGAAGGAGTTGTTCTATCTCCTTCTGGATTAGCTATAACTTTAGCTTCTCCACCTTCAAAAATACTTACACAACTATTAGTTGTTCCTAAGTCTATACCTATAATTTTACTCATATTTATCTCTCCTTTATTCACTTACTCGAACCATTGCTGGACGAATAACTTTTCCTTTTAAAATATAACCTTTTTGTAAAACATCTAATACCATACCAGCTTCAACACCATCACGTTTTTCAGTCATGATAGCCTCGTGGTAATTAGGATCAAAAGGCTTATTATTTCCATTTATTTCAACTACCCCACTATCTTTTAAAATAGTAGTTAAATTAGCATAAATCATTTTAAACCCTGATAAGAATTTAGATACTTCATCAGCTAAATTAGCATCATCCATATTAATAGCTCTTTCAAAATTATCTAAATTAGGTAATAATTGTTTAATTAAACCCTCATTACAATATTTTAAAAATCTTGAATTCTCATCTTCTAATCTTTTACGATAATTAATAAATTCAGCTTTTTGTTTTAATAATTCATTTTCTAATTCAATAACTTTTAAAGCTAATTCTTCTTCTTTTTTTACTTTCTTCTTTTTTTCTTTTTTCACTTCTGGTTCTATACATCCACAATTATTTTCAACTGTACACTCACAATTCTCACCACAAGCACATTTTTCTTCTTCAGTCATATATTCTCCTTACTCTCCACATGAACAATCTTCACAAGAACAATCTTCACATGAACAATCATCTATTTCGTAAACTTCAACTTCACAACCACATTCACATGGTTCACATTCACAATTCTCACAAGTACATTTTTCCATTATATATCCTCCTTATAATTTTTTTTAATGTATTCAAGTAAAGCAACTACTCGATCATATTCCATACGTTTAGGACCAATTAAAGCAATCGTTCCTTCTTCGCCATTAATACAATACTTAGTTTTCACAATCGTTACATCATCATCAAGTTCATTCTCACTACCAATATAAATATTTATATCAGAAGAATTTTCCTCAATCTTATCAATTATAGTTTTGTCTTCAAATTTAGAAATTATATCTCTTATCTTATCTGTGTTGTCAAACTCCGGTTGCATCAAAATATTATTACGCCCCTTCATATACATATTAGTTTCTGAAAAATCTGAAAACGCTTTTGAAAAAGCATTATATAATACCTCGTGCTGTTTAGTTAAAGATGAAATAATAGGTTTAATTTGGTGTTCTAAAACAATAGAAACCTCATCAATAGCAACTCCAATAATCATTTTACTAATTAAATCAATTGTTTTTTTAACATCATTCATATCAACATCATCAACATATAAATTACGATGTTCAACATGACCCTTATCAGTAACAACAATAGCAATCAAATTATTAGAACTAATCGGAACTACCTCAACCTTAGTAACACAATTTTCTTTAGAAGACTTACCAAGTACCACCGCTGTCATACTAGTCATCTCCGATACTATCTCAACACTTTTCATAATATAGTCATCTAATACTAAAGACTTATTAGAAAAAATTTGTTGTAAAGATAACATATCCTCACCAGTTAATTCTTTCGGCTTCATAATATTATCAACATAATAACGATAACCTTTTTCCGAAGGAATTCTTCCCGAAGATATATGTGTTTTTTCAATTAATCCCAAATCTTCCAAAACAACCATTTCATTCCTAATAGTAGCCGATGAACAATCTAAAAGTTCACACAAAGCATTACTAGAAACCGGTTTAGCGCTTTTTATATAATCTTCAACAATTAATTTAAAAAGTTCACTCTGTCTTTGATTCAACATATAATCACCTTCTTTAGCAGTCCAATTTATCAACTGCTAAATTCATTATACTATTATATTCTAGCACTGTCAATATATGAGTGCTAAAAACATAAAAATTTCACAATTACATAAAAAACAAAAAACTATTCATACTATAAATGGTGGTAAAATGATAACATATTTATTCATTTTTATATTAAAAATAATCGAAAATGCCATAGGAACTTTAAGATTAATAGTAGTAGCCAATGGCAAAAAAAAAGAAGGAGCTATCCTAAACTTTATTATTTCTATTGTGTGGATAATCTCAACAAGCCTAGTTGTTAATGATTTAAAACAAGATCCTATTAAAATAATAGTCTTTGCTTTAGGAAGCCTAGTAGGAAGTTATCTAGGCAGTTACCTAGAAGAAAAAATAGCTTTTGGAAATAACTTATTAATTTTAAAAAGTAATAAAATAAATACAATTAAAAAAATATTAAAAAAACTAAATTATGAATTTAATATAATTAATAAAAATACCATAATAATTATTTTAAAAAGAAAAGAAAGAAAACATATAATAAAAATTTTAAAACATTTTGATAATGATATAAATATTATTTCTCAAACAGCTAAGGAATTAAATTTAAAAAGCGACTAGGATAATCAGTAATAATATTAAACTCTTCACACCCTTCTTTATAACTATTTAGAGTCCATAAAAAAGTTTCCTTTTTCAAATTAATATTATCCTTATAATAATAACTAATTACATTATAATTAAATTTATTATATAAATACTTTAAATTTTGCCCTAATCCAATTAATATGCCCTTTTTATAATTAGTAACCTTACTTATAACCTCATAATGAAAACTACAAATATAATAATTTAACTTATACTTCCTTAAAATCTTTTCTAAAATACCAACGATTTCAATATTCTTATCTTTTATTTCAATCATAATTATTTTATTATTTAAAACACCACTTAAAAAATAATCTAAAGTACAAATTTTACTAGGATATTCTTTACTACCAAAATTATATTTCTTTAATTTTTTTAAAGTCATTTTACTAACAATTCCCCTACCATCACTAACAAAATTAATTAAAGAATCATGCACAATAACTATCTTTTTATCCTTAGTTAACCTTATATCTAGTTCAACACCATCAATATAATTTAAATTTAAACAATAATCTAAAGCCTCTTTAGTATTCGCTTTATACAAAGATTCTAATCCACCACGATGCGCTATTAACTTCACATAATCACCTTAATAAATTATATGAATATTTAAAAAAATTAGAAATATAATTTATTAACAAGGAGGATTAAAATGATAAATAAAAAAAGTATCTGGTTTCTAACCCTATTTAGTTTAATACTAGTCCTATCAGTATATTACATAACAATGCCCAGCGAATTACTACTTCCAACAAATGGAACATATTTAGATAACGACACAGAACCAGTAGTAAATGAAAGTACAATATTAGTAGCCTTACAAGTTGAAGCAGATGAAACATTCCAAGAAGAAGTATCACTACTACAAGATATTTTAACAAACAGCGAAAGTACCATTGAAGAGAAAAACGAAGCCTTCAATAAAATGAAAGAACTAAATAACGATCGTTCAAAAGAAGAAAATATCGAAAAAAAAATAAAAGAAACATATACCCTAGATTCATTTGTCAAAATAAAAGGAGATCAAATAGAAGTTGTTATAAAATCTTCCACCCATGACACCACATTAGCTAATAATATCATGCGTACTATTCAAGAAGATTTTGATACAAAACTCTATATAACAGTAAGATTTACAGCATAACTCTTTACAAAGAGTTTTTTTATGCACGAAAAAATAAAAACTTCATAAACTATAGTAAAAAGACCACCCAAACTAGGAAGCGAGGTAAAAATGTCTAAAAGTATTCTAACAAAAAGAGAAAAAGAAGTTTTTGAACTATTAATAACTAATAATTCAACCGAAGATATAGCTAAAAAACTAATTATAAGTGAAAAAACAGTAAGAAATCATATATCAAACGTAATGCAAAAGCTAGGAGTTAAAGGTCGTGCTGGAGCTGTAGTTGAATTAATAAAACTAAAAGAAATTACATTATAAATTCATATCATAAATAAAAACACATAATATTTATTAGGTGATCTTATGTTAAAACAAAAATTAATACAAAAAATAATTGTAGCTTCAGCTGCCTTATTTGCTATGCTATTAATTTACTTAGTTCCTTCAAATGACAATAATACTATCAACAACAACTTAGAATATACAAACGAAATAAAAACACATCCAATTTTTCTTTTAGATAACAACCAATATTTAGGAAAAACTGAAATAGTATTAAACAGTCAAGAAATAGAAGATAAAGTAAAAGAACTAGTAGAAATATTAATAAAAGGTGGACAATTAGAAAATAGAATCCCAAGTGGATTTACTTCAATACTACCTCCTAGCACAAAAATACTAAGTATTAAATATGAAGAAAACTTAATTAAAATAGACTTTTCTAAAGAAATATTAGAAATAGATGAAACATTAGAAGAAAAAATGATAGAAGCCCTAATATACACAATTACATCAATAGATGAAGTAAATAAAATTATTATCTATGTAGAAGGAGAAATACTAAATAAATTACCCCAAACTAACATCACATTACCATCTACATTAGATAGAAATTTTGGTATCAATAAAACATTTAAATTTAATAAAATTGATGACATCAACCAAGTAACAGTTTATTACATGAACAAACATAACGAAAATTATTACTACGTACCAGTAACAAAATATGTCAATGATACTAGAGAAAAAATAGAAATTGTAATAGACGAATTATCAAGTTCTAATACATATAATACTAACTTACTAAGTTATGTTAATTATAAAACAAAACTTTTAGCAGTAGAACAACAAGAAGATATAATGGAATTAACATTTAACTCATATATATTTAATGACTTAGATCAAAAACAAATACTAGAAGAAGTAATTCAAACAATAAGCTTATCAATAAAAGATAACTACGATGTTGAAGAAGTAATATTTTACAATGAAGATATAGAAATATTAACAAGTATATTAACAAACATAAAATAAAAGAAGCAAACGCTTCTTTTTATATATCCATATATTTTCTGTACATTGGTAATACACCTTCTTTTTTTTCATTTAAACTAGCCTTGATTTGAAATACACCAGGAAAACAATTACCTTCAACTATAACAGGTCCATCATCACTAATAGCAACATCCCAACCAACATATTGAACATCTTTTATTTCCTTCGCCGCTTTTTTAACTAAAGCGATAGCTTCTTTATACATAGGTACTTTAAACCCCACAATTTTTTCTAAAGATACAGGATGTGTATCAATTATATTATCATCCCTATCAATAGCAGGTATAATAACAACACCATCCTCATTTAAAAAAGTATACATACCACCACTACTAAAATTATCAACAACACCACCATTCCCTAATTTTAATATCCCATTTAAATAATAAACTTTTCCTTCTTTATAAAAAGTAAACATCCTAATAGTATTAACACTTTTATCATATAACTTATTTAAATCTTCATGTTGTTTAATAACACTTTCAATTAACAATTGTTTATTAAAAATCAATTTATCATATAACTCTAAAATATCCGTTTTAGAATTAATAGATATTATTTCTATTCCTACTCCCCCAACACCATCAATTGGTTTAACAATAATTTTTTTCTTATTTTTAACAAACTTTTTAAAACTATTAATATCATTTAATAATAACCATTCTCTTTTTAAATACTTATCAAAAATCTCATTAAACTTAACCTTATCATCAAATAAAACAAATTTATCTTTATTATTATATTTTCTAACAATTTCGTTATTTAATCCACGAGTTAAAAAAGTATTTCTCTGCTCTTTATTCAAATAATAAAACTCAAATTCCAAATAATCATAATAACCAGCTTGATACTTAAAACCACAATAAACAATATCACAAAATAATAACAATTTATTTTTTTTAGTTTTACTATTTATAACACCAACTATTTTCCACATATTTTTATAATCTAATTTCACAATTCTCTTTATTAAATATTTTACTTTTCTCATACTATCCCTCTTAAATATTATAACACAAATTTATTAACATAATAAAATAAATATGGTATAATTTTAATATAATAAGGGAGACAATATGAAAGAGATTAAAATAATAAACACCCATGAACACAATAATAACGGTCAAAATAAATGTCCAAATTGTGGAAGTAGCCATTTTGACATAAATAAAAATAATAAATTAATTTGTACTTACTGTAAACACCAATTAAATTCAAATTTAACAGAAGAAATAGTTAAAGAAGCCAAAAACTTAAATACAAAAATAACAGGTTTAGGATTAATAGATATTAAAAACGATAGCAACTACATTACATTTAAATGTGAAAGTTGTGGTTCAGAAATTGGCTTCAACACCGATGAAATATTACAAAAGACTTGCCCCTATTGCCGTAATACATTATCAATTAATATGCAAATACCAAACGGTTCAATACCAGATATGGTTTTACCATTTAAAATAACACAAAAAGAAGCTTTTAGCTCAATACATAAATTTTTAAGAAATAAAAAAACATTTGCTGATACAAATTTTTTAAAAGAACTAAAAGAAGAAAATGTTAAAGGAATATACTTTCCTTATATAGTAGTTGACCACAACACAAACGTAAGATTATACGGTCAAGGAGAAAGACAAACAGGTATCAGCTATAATAGAGATAACCAAGAAACAACTTATAGTGCTGACTTATTTTTCATAAAAAGAGAATTTGATTTAACAATAAACGACCTAACAATAGAAGCTAATATCAAAAATTTAGATTACGAAAACAATACAGATACAACAAATATATTAAATTCAATCATGCCTTTTGATATAGAAAATTGCATTAAATGGAACGCAGCATATTTAAAAGGATATTCATTTGAAAAAAGAGATTTAAATTTAAATGAACTAGAAAAAATTGTAAAAGGACAAATAAATGATGTCATCAGACATACAATAAATGATACCATTAAATACTACAATAGAGGTGCTTGTTTTGATAATGTTAATCAAACCATCAAAGGTGAACAATGGTTAATAGCATACCTTCCAATCTACTTATATAACTATAAAATAAACGATAAAAATCATTACATTGTAGTAAATGCTAGAACTAAAGAAACAATGGGAAGTATACCTTTAAACACCTATAAAATAACACTACTTATCATGTTGTTAGGTACTCTGATATTAGCCCTTACATTTATAATTAATAATTATTTTACCCTTCTACTATTTTTACCATTAACTTATTATTTTAATAAAATCAAAAATGAATATTCAAATAAAAGAGTTAGACACAAATACGAAAAAGAAACCAAAACAGAAATTAATAATCTAATTAAAGAAGATACATATATAAGTTCTAAATACGATTTAACTAATAAAAAAATGCATGGAGCAAACAACGATAAAATACAAGATCATGAGCAAATTATTGAAAATATAAAAAACGATTTAAAATAATCGTTTTCTTTTGCACAAAAAAACATCCTTAAAAAGAATGTTTAATTTCAATATGGTGTCCCAGAAGAGATTCGAACTCCTGACCGCTGCCTTAGAAGGGCATTGCTCTATCCAACTG
>CAYJEL010000036.1:0-9255 GCA_964369245.1 uncultured Muribaculaceae bacterium | reverse complement strand
AAATTCAGGCTTTTTGTATTAAATTAATTGATTTTTCTTTTAAAGATTGTTGCTCGTAGTTCATAAAAAAACTATCTATTGATTCTTCAGTATTTTCTTTATTTACCTCTTTATTACAACAAAAATCATATAAAGCATTTGCTATATCTTCATAATTATAATCATTTAATGGATTTTGATATGAATAATCCTTATTAGTTATCCATTCACTAGAATTTAGGCCACTTTTAATTTCGCCAAAGGAAACATTATCTTCTAAATTACTTATTACAATTGTTTTACCATTAAATATCGACGCTCTAAACGCATCCTCACCATTAATATTCTTTTTTAAAACAGATGTAATAACACTAACTTTTTTAGTTTTTTCTCCTATTAAAATAGTCGTTTCTAGGTATTTATAATCAGCATTATTTTTGTTATTTAAATCTTTAGCTAACACCATCCCAATAATTTTTTTAGGAAATCTTACTAAGTTTAAAGTACTATAAATCTGAGCTTCTATTTTATTTAAAGCTACTTCTTTTTCCAGTTTCATATATTCAATTTTTTCATCAAAGTCATTATTTGTAACATCATAATAATTATACAAAGTATTAAGACTTCTATTTGTTTCTTCAGTTAATTCTGTATAAGTTTGTTTAATCATAAAAAAATCCTCCTGTATTTAATTATATTAGTGAATTAAATACTTGTCAATAAAAAAATGTACAGAATGTACATTTATGAAATATTTTTATATTTAAGTGATACTCTATTTTTAATTTTAGGTTTTATACCAGATAATTTACTATCAATTTGTTTTAAATATTCAATATGATCTCTTACATCAAAATCATATTTCATTCTCCCTTGAAACTTTGAGTTTATCCAATCAGCTAATAACTCAACATTACTATAATTATCATCAATAAAATTAACGACAACACCATTTTGTAAGTTACCATCTTCATCAAAACTAGGTTCTTGGTTTTCAAATTTTAATGGATCTTTTGTAAAAACTACTAAATAGTCGACTGAAATTTTACCATTAATTACTTTGTTTTTTTTACCTATTACATAACAGGGTAGAGCAATAAAACCATACTCTTTAATTTCAGGCTGTGAAAATTTTTCTTGACCATATTCTAAATAAACTGGACTTAAGGCATAACTTTTTTTAAAACTTCTTAACATACAATTCTCCTATACTACAATTTTATTGTATCACACTTTTTAAACTTTTCAATAAAAAAAAGAAATTAAATTAAATTTCTTCTCTCATATCAATTAATATTTCATGTATTAATTCTTCTTTATTATTTAAATCAATAGCTTCAATTCTATCAGCACGACATTTTTCAGATAATATAATCGATTTAACTTTCGTAACAGCATCATCCAAAACATCATTAACAACAACATAATTATATTGATTAATCTCATTAATTTCCTTATATGCTGTTTTAAATCTATCCAATATTTTTTCTTTAGATTCAGATCCTCTTTGATATAATCTTCTTTTTAATTCTTCCATACTAGGTGGCATAATAAAAATAAATATAGCATCTTCAATTAAATTATTTATAGCTAAAGCCCCATTAATATCTATTTCTAAAATTACATCATAACCTTGATTTCTTTTTTTATCTATTTCATTTAGTGGAGTTCCATAATAATTACCATTAAAATAATTATATTCCAATAATTCATTATTTTTAATTTTATTTTCAAATTCTTCTTTAGTTACAAAAAAGTAACTTTTTCCCTCAATATCACCATCTCTAGGTAATCTAGATGTTACTGAAACTGATAACCATATTTTATCTTGTTTTAAGACCTCTTTTATTACTGTCCCTTTACCAGCACCAGAAGGTCCTGAAATTACTATTAAAGAGCCTTTTTCTTTTGTTTTTATCATAGTTATTCTCCTTTTTACGATTATATCAAAATAAGTTTTATAATTCAATATTTAAAGTTATTTTTTTATTTTCAATTTTAATAAAACCTTCTTCCTTCAAATGTTTTATTTCACGCATTAAAGCACTTCTATCAACAGCTAAATAATTTGAAAGTTGAGTAAAATTGTAAGGTATTGTAAATGATTTAGATAATCTTTTATTTGATATTATAGTGAAGTAAGCAAGTAATTTATCTCTAATTGTTTTTTTAGTAATAATTTCAATCTTTTCATAAGATCTATTAAGATAAAAAATCATAGTATTTAACAAATTATCAATAAATTGCTTATGATTATTCGATTGAACATTTATCATTATATTATCAAATTCTATTAAATATACTTCTGTTTCTTGCAGTGAGATTATACTTAATTCATTATTTTTTAAATTAAACATTCTCGATTCAAATACATCACCAGGATTTAAAGTTTCAATAATTGTTTTATTACCATAATAATCAATTCTCTCAATACAAGCCTTACCACTTATAATAATACTTAATATATTACTATTTAAAGCATTACTAATAATTAAACTATTTTTTTTAAATTTAATTTTTTTAGTTTTTAAATCATCTAGTAAAATATCAATTTCATCTTCAGGAATATTATTAAAAATTTTCATAAAAATACCTCTTTGTAAAAATTTTAACATTTTTTTAATTTTGTTGCAAGTGCAACACTTGTTTTAAAATAATTGATGATATAATTTTTTTGTAACGTAGGAGGATTTATGAAAGTTATAAAAAGAGATGGAAAGTCAGTTGACTACAACAAAGAAAAAATTAAAAATGCGATTACAAAAGCAAATGGTGATGTTACAGAAGAGTATAGAGCTTCTGAACAACAAATCAATAAGATTATTAAACATATTGAAAATATGAATAAAAAAAGAATGCTTGTTGAAGATATTCAAGATATCATCGAAACTAAATTAATGGAAATAGGTAAATACGAATTAGCAAAACAGTATATTACTTATCGCTATACTAGAGCTTTAGTAAGAAAAGCTAATACAACAGATGAATCAATTTTATCTTTAATCAAAAATTCTAATAAAGATGTAATGGAAGAAAATTCTAATAAAAACGCATACATAGCTTCAACTCAAAGAGATTTAATTGCAGGCGAAGTATCTAAAGATTTAACTAAAAGAATTTTATTACCAGAAAAAATTACAAATGCTCATTTAAATGGAGTATTACATTTTCACGATATGGACTATTTTGTTCAACCAATATTTAATTGTTGTTTAATTAATATGGGAGACATGTTAGATAATGGAACTGTAATGAATGCAAAATTAATTGAAAGCCCTAAATCATTTCAAGTAGCTTGTACTGTAATGACACAAATTATTGCAGCAGTAGCAAGTAGTCAATATGGCGGTCAATCAGTTGATTTAAAACATCTAGGAAGATACTTACATAAAACAAAAGAAAAATTTTCTAAATCTATTAAAGGTTTAAAATTAGGAATAACAAAAGAACAAGAAGAAAAATTAATTGATGAAAGAGTTAAAACTGAACTTAAAAGTGGTGTTCAAACAATCCAATATCAAATTAATACTTTAATGACAACAAATGGACAATCACCATTTGTAACATTATTTTTAAACTTAGAAAAAGGTCATGAATTTGAGGAAGAAATAGCTTTAATTATTGAAGAAGTATTAAAACAAAGATACATTGGTATCAAAAATGAAAAAGGAACATATGTAACACCAGCATTTCCAAAATTAGTTTATGTATTACATGACCACAACAACTTAACAGGTGGTAAATATGATTATTTAACTAAATTAGCTGTAAAATGTTCTGCTAAAAGATTATATCCAGATTATATAAGTGCTAAAAAAATGAGAGAAAACTATGAAGGTAATGTTTTATCACCTATGGGTTGTAGATCATTTTTATCACCATGGAAAGATGAAAATGGAGAATATAAATTCGAAGGAAGATTTAATCAAGGTGTTGTTAGTTTAAACTTACCACAAATCGGTATTTTAAGTAAAGATTTCGAAACAAATGAAGAAAGAAAAGCAGAATTTTATCGTATCTTAGATGAAAGACTAGAATTATGTAAAGAAGCTTTAATGTGTCGTCATAATGCTTTACTTGGTACAACAAGCGATAGTAGTCCAATTCACTGGCAATATGGAGCAATTGCTCGCCTAAATAAAGGAGAAAAAATAGACAAATTCCTAAAAGGTGGATATTCTTCAATTTCTTTAGGATATATCGGAATTTATGAAGCTACTAAACTAGTTATGCAAGTTTCTCACACTAGTGAAATTGGTAAAAAATTTGCTTTAGATTTACTAGATTATTTAGAAGAAGTTTGTAAAAAATGGAAAAAAGAAACAGGTTTAGGTTTTGCTTTATACGGAACTCCTGCAGAAAGCTTATGTTATAGATTTGCTTCAATTGATGAAGATAAATTTGGTAAAATAAAAGATATCACAGATAAAGGTTATTATACTAACTCATATCACGTTGATGTTAGAGAAGAAATTAATGCTTTTGAAAAATTAAAATTCGAAAATGATTTTCAAGCTAAATCATTAGGGGGAGCAATCAGCTATATTGAAATTCCTAATATGCAAAATAACCTAGAAGCCTTAGAAGAAATAGTTAGATTTATTTATGAAAATATTCAATACGCTGAATTTAATACTAAAAGTGATTTCTGTCATGAATGTAGCTATGAAGGTGAAATGATAATAACAGATAAATTAGAATGGAAATGTCCTAATTGTGGTAATAAAGATAAAGATAAAATGAATGTAACTAGAAGAACTTGCGGTTACTTAGGTGAAAATTATTGGAATATTGGAAAAACAAAAGAAATAAAAGATAGAGTAGTCCATTTATAATGCATTACTCAAAAATTAAACAAAACGATATTTCAAATGGCCCTGGGATAAGAACAACGATATATGTTTCGGGATGTAGAAACAAATGTAATGGTTGTTTTAACACAGAAACATGGGATTTCAAATATGGCAATGAGTTTAATGATGAAACATTAGAATTATTATTAAACTCTTGTGCTCCTAACTATATTCAAGGATTAACACTATTAGGTGGTGAACCTTTAGAACCAGAAAACCAAAAAATCATTTTAAAAATCATTTTAGCTTTTAAAGAAAAATATAGTGATAAAGATATATGGCTATTTAGCGGATACTTATTTGATTATCACATAAAAAAATGGTGTGAAGAATTACCATATACTAAATCAATAATTGAAAACATTGATGTTTTAGTTGATGGAAGATTTGATATTGATTTAAAAGATATAGAACTAGGATTTAGAGGTTCTTCTAATCAAAGAATAATTGATGTCAAAAATAGCCTGTTATCACAAGAAATTGTATTACATGAAAAACAAAACAATAAAGAAAGTAGAAGAGTATGGAAATAAATATAAAAAAACTAAATGAAAATGCTATAATTCCAACCTATGGAACAGAATATTCTGCAGGTTGTGATTTATATGCTTGTATTGAAGAAGAAATAACAATTAAACCTCATGAAACTGCTATGATTTCAACAGGAATAGCCTTAGAAACACCAGTAGGTTATATGAGTTTAATATTTGCAAGAAGTGGAATAGCTTCTAAAAAATCTTTAGCTCCCATAAATAAAGTAGGAGTAGTTGATGCAGATTATAGAGGCGAAGTAAAAGTAGCCTTACATAACTATTCAAATGAAGACAAAAAAATAGAACCAAAAGAAAGAATTGCGCAATTAGTAATTGTACCATTTATTCAGGCTAGTTTTAATGAAGTTAATGACTTAACTGAAACTAATAGAGGAACTGGTGGATTTGGTTCAACAGGGAAATAACACATTTGTGTTATTTTAATTTGCATTTTTAAAAAAAATGCAGTATTATAGTACATAAAATTTTAGGAGATATTCTATAATTAAAATCCTTAGTTACAAAAAACTATTTGTTTTTAAATATTAAGGCATAATAAAAAATATCTTATATAAATAATTAGGGGGGGTAATTATGAAAGAAAATTTTAATTTTTATGAAACAAAAGATAAATTAAACAATAGTGATACTAAAGGTATTATTGAAACAGTAGAAGACTTAAAAAACAACTACAATTATAAAGAAGCACTAGATATTTTAGACTACTTTATAGATGATATTGAAATAAGAAAATATAAAATAAAACTATGTAATAAACTAAGAGACTTTAAAGAAGTATTTAATTTAGCTGAACAACACCTATACGATATTAAAATAAGATCATTACTAATAAGTTCATTTATTGACCAAAATGATAAAAATAACGTTTTAAAATATGCTAATGGTTATATGGATGATGAAATAATAAGATCACAAGTTATTAAAATGCATTTTAGATTTAGAGAAATTGATAAAGCACTAAATTTAATAGCTGGGAATTTACATATTGATTTTATAAGAAGCCAATATGTAAATTATTTATTAAGAAATAATTTACATGATGAAGCATCAAAAATAGTTAACGAATTTGGAACCAATATAGCTATTAAGTCATGCTTTATAAACTATTTTATTAATAAATCAAATTATAACAAAGTAATAGAATTAGCTGGTGAAGACATAGATAATCCTGTTATACGAAATCAAGTTATAAGAATGTATATGAAACAAAACGACAAAGAAAAAGCTTTAAATTATGCTAAAGATTATCACTTTCACACACCAATTTTGATTAAAGTTATTGAAATATACTTTTCCAAAGAAGAAACAACAACTTTAGGAATAGAACTTTCTAATAAACATATTTTAAATCCAAAAATTAGAAAAGTAGTTATTAATAAATATATCAATGAAGGTAATTATAACGAGGCATTTAAACTATGCGATGGTTATTTAGAACATCCAGAAATAAAGAAATTATATAACAAAATATATCCATTCATTACCGAATTTTATAATTCACTTTTTAAAACCAATACAATATTAGAAAAAATTACAAGTAACAAAATCAGCATAAAAGAATTTAGTGAAATTTTAATAGATTGCAATGAAATAGAATCTTTAATATATAAAGTAGTAGCTTATAAAAGCGGATTAATTAAAGACAACACTTTAGCCCATAAAATTAAAAGTATAAAAACTTTATATTCTAAAGATTGTCCAGAATATAAAATCTTAAATAACTTATACGAATCTTTAAATAACAAAAAATCAAAACATATAGACTTAGTTTATTACGACAATATGTTTAAATCAATCACAAACAAATCAGAAAAAACATTCACAACTCAAAACACTTAGGTGTTTTTTTAAAATTGTGATATAATAGTTTTCAAATTCGAGGTGATTTTATGTATAAAGACATAATTAAACAAAAAGTATTTTATTTGTTTTCTATAAATAAATCTATTCTAGCTATTAATTTATTATTTGGTATCAGTAAAACCACACTATATACCTGGAAAAAAGAATATGATAATAATTCAGCCAAACTAGAAAAAATAACTGTAGATGATTATGATTACTTTATTGAAAAAAATATCAATTTAAATATCAATAAATTAATTGAATTTTTAATACAAATAGATGATATGAAACTGATATCCATATTATTAAAAAGACTAAAAAAAGATAATAAGTATAAAGATTTTAATAAAATATGTAAATATTTCATCAAAGACCCAGTAATTAGAAAACAATATTTTAAACAAATAGAAAAAAACAAAACTGAACTTATTTTATATGATTTAAATTATATAGATAATTCATATCAAGCATTAATTATTATGGATGCTCATATTGCCTTTAATAACTATAATATAGCTTTAGAAGTTGGAAGTAAATTCCTATATAGCGCTTCAATACTTGCTAAAATATTTACAATCTATATAAATTTAGGGTTATTCGAGGAAGCTACTAGTTTAGCACAAAAAAACCTAAAAAAATTAAACATTAGATTATTATATATTGACTTTTTAATTGATTGTGGTGAATATGAAAAAGCCTTATATTACTGCGATGATTACTTAACTAAAAAAGAAATTAAAAGTAAATATGATTATATAAAGACATTAAGTGATAAAAGAATAAAATTAAGCAACAATTAGTTGTTTTTTTCATTTCTTTTTCACATATCTGTTGTATAATAAATAAAGAGGTGAAGGTATGAATGTATTAATTGTTGATGACGAAATTTTAATTAGAGATTTAATCAAACAATATTGTGTAAATGAAGGATATAATACTTACGAGGCAGAAAATGGTAAAATAGCCTTAGAAATGGTAGATAGTGAAAAAATAGATGTAATTGTTTTAGATATTATGATGCCTAAAATGGATGGTTTAACTTTTTATAATTTAATAAAAGATAGAAATATTCCAACTATAGTTTTATCTGCTAGGGGAGAGGAGTATGATAAACTACTCGGTTTTGATTTAGGAATTGATGATTACTTAACTAAACCATTTTCTCCAAAAGAACTAATAGCTAGAATTAAAGCAATAACAAAAAGAAATGTTACAAAAAGTGACAAATTCATTCATGAAGGAATTGAAATAGACTTCATAGGCCATACTGTTCATATAGATGGTAACGAAGTGAAATTAACCCCTAAAGAATATGATTTATTAGCTTATTTTACAAAAAATATAAATATCGCTTTATCACGAGAAAATTTATTGTTTAACATTTGGGGATACGAATATTATGGTGAAGATCGAACTATTGATACTCATATAAAAATGTTACGAAATAACTTAGGTAAATATCGTGATTTAATTACAACAGTAAGAAGTGTAGGATATAAATTTGAAATCAAGTAGTTTAAAAGTAAGTATATGGTTATACTTAATAGGATTCACTTTATTAATATTTATCTTATTATGGGGATTCCAATTAACTTTATTAACTTCTTTTTATGAATATACAAAAGAAAATGAAGCCATAGAAGTATCAAACTTAATATTAGAAAGTTACAATGAATATGATTTTATTAATAAAGAATCACTTGATTTAATTTCCTATGAAAAAAATGTTTGTATTGAAGTAATTCGTAATGATAACATAATTTATACTTCTAACTATTTATATCGTGGTTGTATAAGCGATACAAATTACAAAAACGAATTCTATCAAAGTGAAGATGAGAATAACTTTTATAAAATAACTAATAACAAAACTAGAGATTCAAACCTAGTTTATGCTTCTAAAATTGAAGATGTATTTATTTTTATAAATGCACCACTAGATCCACTAGATTCAACAACATCAGCTTTATCTAGTCAATTAATGATTGTTTCAGTATTAGTTATAATTTTAGCACTTACAATCG
>CAYJEL010000035.1:0-9389 GCA_964369245.1 uncultured Muribaculaceae bacterium | reverse complement strand
AATGGCGAAGTTAAACAAGGTGCAGTAAATGGTAGTTCTACTGAACAATCAGTAGTAACACCTGCTGTAGAAACTCCAGTAATGGAAAATAATCAATCTGATATACCGTCTGTTCTAGCGGCAGGATTTACTTCAAATAATTCTCAAAACTCTGAGAATAATAATGGTCAATTTTAATACTAAGTATAATCTTAGTATTTTTTTGTATAAAAAAATCCTATAATTTTTATTATTTAAAATATAGGATTAAAATAGCATTTTATTTATTTAATATTTTTTTTAGATTAACAATAATTATTTCATCATTTATTGTTAATGTTTTGTTATCTTTTAAAGTAATAGTGTTATTATTTATTGATGTAATGTCAGTTATGTTTATTATGTAATATATTTCTTTTTCTTTTAAGTAATCTATTCCTCTTGAAATTCTTAATGTTTCAGATATGTCATTAAAGTTATCTAAAAAAAGTAATCTTTGATTTGTTAAAGCAACTGTTGTTGTTTTAGAATTATTGTCTTGAGAGATTAGTACTTCATCAATTATAATTTTAATTTCTTCGTTTTCCAATAAATTTAAGTTGTACATAGTTATATAAACTCCTTTTTATTAAATTAGTTGTTAGATAGCATTTTTAAAACTTCAGTTTTATATAAAATATCAAAGCTATCTTTTTTTATAAATTTTACGTATTCAATTTCATCAATATTGTCAAACAAATACATAGCGAGAGCTAGTATTGTAATATTTCCATATTTTGATTCATAAGATTGTTGATTTATTTTGTCATACTCATTAACAATTTTATTAATTTTTATTCTTAAATCGTGACTATCAAATTGAATATTATTTATAAAATAACATAAATTAAAATCTTTATCATAAGTACATTTGAAGCCTAAGGCAACTTTATTATTTCCTAATTTAAATTCATCAGTATATTCGTATATCATTTCAATCACCACTTTTATTATATCACAGCTAATTTAAAAGACAAATTACGATGTTTTAATAATTATTTAAAGTTATGATTCCTGAATTTTCTATTTTGTATATATTACTGTTATTATATATAAAATAAAAAAGATAATTATCTTGTGAAACTACAAAGTCATATAAATTTAAGTATACTGGATTTAGAAATGTTAATTTATAAATACAGGATGAAATATTATCTACTAATTAGAAATATTTATAATAGTATGTTGAGAGAAAATTTTGAACCAATAGATATTAATTCTAAACTTGATAGCAAATTTGATATTTTATCAGATGTACCTGAAATATTGTATCATGGTAGTCTTGAAGTTTTAATTTATTACTAGCTCAGGAAAGTACACAAAATGGAAAATATGTGTATGCGGCTGATAGTTCTTTTAAAGCTATATTATTTTCTATGTTTAGAAATTTACTTTTTGCTGTAAATCAGGGAATGAATATATAGATGAAAATGGTGAATATATGAAATTAATATGATATAATACTATATATATTATTAATTAAATGGAGGATATAATGAAACAAGAAAAAATCATGTATAAAATCAATGACGTAATTATCGAAGGTGATATATATATAATTCCAGCAAATCCAGTAGCAGGGTTTAATATAGGGTATTCACTTTTTATTCCAAATAAATGTCAAACTGATACTGTTTTAATATTAGGAGCCTGTAATTCTAGCTACACTAATTCTTCTACTTTAAAAGATGCTCAGGATGTTGTAGAAAAAAGTGTTAAAAACTATAATTTAAGCATGTGGTTAGCGAATGATTTGAAAATGCCAATGATGACACCTCTAATTCCAAGAGTTTATGGTTTTTTATCTCAAGCACTAGGGAGTAGAGTTTTAAATAATGATATTTCTTTAATTTATGAATCTAATAATTTTTTTCCAAAAGAACAGCAGACTAGTGAAATAGATATTGAAGAAATAAAAAGAATTTGTAAAGATTTACCACTGCAAGTAACTAAGATAATTGATCATTCTAAACAGTTTTTAAATACCTTAAAAATATCTGTTGAAGAAAAAATAATTATTGAAGGATATTCAACTGGTTCAAAATTTGCGAATTTATTTACTGCTTTATATCCTGAAAAGATTAAAGCCTGTATATCTGGTGGTGGAACTGGCTTAGGAATTATTCCATTAACTAAATACAAAAACAAAATAATTAATTATCCTATTGGAGTTAATAATCTTAAAAAATTTGATGTTGAAGAATTTAAAAGCGTTAGCCAACTTTATTATATTGGTATTGATGATATGAATGACCCAGCACAGTGCAAATACGAAACCATTATAAAAAATAATAAAAAAGTTTTTTTATTAGATGCTGATGGTAAAAAAATACCTATTCTAGATAAAAATAACTGTTATATAGCTAATTATAGTGATAACTATACAGATGAAGAAGTACATTTAATCCATACTTTATTAGGTTTTACACCGATAGAAAGATTCAGAAATCAAGCGCAAATATATGCAACTTTTGGAGTAAACTCTATTTTTAAAGAATTTACTGGTGATCATTCAACGGTAACATCTTATTTTAACAATGATGAAGTTAATCAATTTAAAAAACAATTTATTCAAAATGTTTTAGCTAAAGATAACGCAGTCAAAAATAATTTAAAATAGACTAATTTTTTATAAGTCTTTTTTTATTTATAAAAAAAATCGAACTCTTAAAAGTTCGATTAAATTACTTATTAGGTAAATGGTATAGATATCTATGATTCCTGCTTAATACGATTGATATAACTCAATCACATAGTTTTGTAAATATAGTATTCTAATTTTCTTCTTATTCTAAAGAATAATCATAAATTTTAAAATTGATATCTTTATTTTTGAAATTGATATTTTCAATAAATAGTGAAGCTTTTAAATCTTTTTTGGAGTGATTGAATGCTTCAACCAATTCTTTTTCCATTTCAACATTTATTTCTTTTATTTTCGTTTTTAAAGAAACATTATTTATAGTTTTGATACCTCTTGTTTCGCTAACAAAATCCATTAGTTTATTACCTAAGTAATCTCAATCTCTTAACGCGAGTAACGGCATTATTTACTATAAATTTCAATAATACAACTCCCAAGCTACCTTCTTAAACACTTATTGTTTGTTTCCATCAACCACAAACTTTCTATAAATAGTTATTTAATACTCCTCTTGTTCCTTGTTTTTAATAGAATTATTATATCAAAACTTTAAATCTAAATCAATATTACTTTAAAATTTGCATTCATCTCTTTAAATAATAGGTGTTAAAAAAAATATTGACAAATTAGTAATAAATATGTTACATTATTGTCAAGTGAGTATGTATATGTCTGCATGACTAGCTACATAGGGATAAAATCTTACACGTAAAACACGGAGTCACTAGGGGGTGAATCTGTGTTTTTTTTGTACTTTAAAATGATTCACCATAAATAGAAAGGAGAGTTTATATGGAAAAAATAGTATTAAAATATAAATGGTATTTGTTTTTCAAAAGTAGTATGTGGTTAGCCCCAATTATTACATTATTTTATTTATTTAAAGAGTTAAGTATATTTGAAATTTTTATAATATCCACTATATATAAGTTTGCAGTAGCATTTTTTGAAGTTCCAACAGGGGCGTTTGCAGATAAAATAGGTCATAGAAATAGTGTTATATTAGGAACTAGTATAATTGCATTAGCACTTTTATTTTATCCATTAGGTAATAAATTTATATATTTTACAATATTTGAAATATTAATAGCACTAGGTGCAGCATTTGTAAGTGGTGCTGATGATTCACTGTTTTATGATACATTAAAACAAAATAGTGAAGAAAAAAATTATGTAAAATATCGAGGTAAAGCATTTCAATATAGTTTCTTGTCACAAATAATAGGCGCAATAGTATCTGTGTATTTATTTGAAATAAATGAAGTTTATCCATTTATAATATCAAGTATATTAATATTTATAGGAGTAATAGTGTTTAGTACTTTAAAAGATGTTTCTAATACAAGGGAATTAAATAAAGATACTAGTTATTTTAGTCAAATAAAAGTTACAGGTAAATATGTTATAAATCATAAAAGAATAAGAACAATAATATTTTATTCAGCATTTTTATCTATGTTTATGGCATCAATAAATTATAGTTATGCTATATATTTTACTGGGATAGGAATAGATGTTATATATTTTGGTTATATTTATGCACTATTTAATGTAGTTGCACTATTATCATCTAGATATGCAGATAAAATACAAAAATTTACTAAGCCATATTCATTATTGTTTTTAGGGATAATATTATTTCTGTCATTTTTAGGCAGTGGTTTAGTAACATTGGAAATTGGAGTAATATTTATTTTATTTCAACAAATTTATAGAGGAATAACTAAAACAATAGTAAATAAATATATAAATAAAGCTGCTCCAACTGAAAAAAGAGCAACAATACAATCGTATTATAGTTTAATAACGACATTATTCGGAGGAATATTTGGTATATTATTGGGTTTTATAATGGATTACATAAATGTATTTAATACGTATTTAATATTAGCAGGATTCTTGTTAATTGGATTAATATTCATGAATACTGAATTAAATAAAAATTTAAAAATAAAAGTACAAAGTTAGTCCCAGAAATAAATGCAAGCTAATGCTTGTTAAATATATTAACTGGTGAATTATATTAAAAATAAATAGATAAAATAGAAAAACATTGAATTTATGAAAATTTTAGTAAAATTCTTTATGGAGCAAGTTGGATTAACCTATGAATTTTATTTAAGATTATTATTATAACTCAAGTATTAAATATAGTATGCTATAAATTATAAGCAATTTGTATTTTTTTCTAACATGTTATAATTATGGTAAATTTAATGAATACTATCATAAGCTATTTATATTATTTAAAAGGAGAAATATTATGAAACAATTAGTTTTAGAAAAACCAACTATTAAAAGAAAAAGTGAAGCTATCGAATTCATAAATGAATTTATACAACATAATTCTAATATAAATGGAACAGGGGCACTTGATTCAAATATTAATAATTATGAAAATTGGTTAGCTTCTTTGAGTGGTAAAGAAAAAGGAGTTAGAACAGATGGATTGTATGGTTCTGATACGACATATTTTGCTGTGAGAACTAGTGATGATAAAATTGTGGGGATGGTAAATATTAGACATGAGTTAAATGATTATTTATTTAACTATGGTGGACATGTTGGGAATTGTGTTAGACCAACAGAAAGAAGAAAAGGTTATGGAACTGAAATTTTATATTTAGGGGCCAAAAAATGTTTAGAACTAGGAATCAATAAAATTCTAATTACAGTTAGTACAAAAAATATAGGTTCAATAAAAGCTATCGAAAATAATTTAGGAGTTTTGGATAATTGTATTGAAAAAGATAGCGAGAAACTCTTTAGATATTGGATTGATACAAAAAAATTATTGAATTCTAAAAAAGTATCTAAATAAATAATATATTAACTTAAGATAATTAATTTTGCATTTTTTTAATTATATTAGATGATTTATTATTTAAAGTTATGTTTTTTTGTTTATAATTTATTGAGGAATCGGTGAGGGCGTATTTTAAATTTTTAATAAAAAAGATATATCTTAATTGTATATTATGTATATCATTGAATTCAAGTTTTATAGTGGTTATGTTATAATAAATTAAGGAGTGATAAGTATGAGTTATAGTGATATTAAGACACCAAAAGAACTGTTACAATTTATGCAACAAAATATTAAATATGGTTTTGTTTCTAAAACAGGAAAGATTTATGATAATCCTAATAGTGAAGAATGGCAAAATGATTGGTATTTAAATTGTATTGTTCAAAATGGAGATTCATTATTAAAAACAAAGTATGGAACATGTTGGGATCAAGTAGAATTAGAAAGAAAATGGTTTGAAGAAAATAGTTATAATTTTAAAACTATCTATATATGGTTTGAAGTAAATCGTCCTAGTAATTTGCCAACGCACACATTTTTAGTGTTTGAGGAGAATAGTAAATTTTATTGGTTTGAGCATGCATTTTATGATAATCAAGGTATACATGAATTTGAAACTATAAATGATGCTATTGAGTATGTAAAAAAAGAGCAACTTAAATATGCAATAAGAACAAAAAGAGCAACTACTAGTGATTATGGATATATTACTTCTTATGAATATTCAAAACCTGAATTAAATTTAAATGTTGATGATTATATCAAACATGTAACAAGTTCTAATAAAATAAGAACATTTAATTAAATTGATATTAAAATAACTGCTAGATAATAGCAGTTTTGTTTTTTTTAAAAGAATTAATGAAAGTTCAACTAATTTCTTTATGAGTAGTTATTATTTTGATTTGAAAGATAATAATGAAAATATCCTTCATTTATTAATTGTATTATAATAAAGGTGTATATTATATGTTATTGGTTAAAAACTTTTATTTAATATATCTTGTTTTATCGAATATTTGCCAAGGCATGTATTTTTTTCCTTCAGTATGCCCACTAATAGAAAACTCAGTCAATTTATAACATATTAATTCTTCTTCCATTTTTTCTAATTTATTTAAAATGTTTACAATAATATCTTCCCATATAAAATTTGGTATTTCATAATAATTTACTGGTATATATTTGTCAAAATTTATATCTTTTATTCCAACACTCTTTAAGAAATCTATTCTTTTATTTCGGGAATTAATATAGTCGTTGTCTTTTATAATAAATGTTCGATATTTTTTTAATTTTGCAACATTTAATAATCTTAAATCAAACCAATTTATATAATATCTTTCATGTGTGTCGATTCCTTTTGAAACTTCTCTACCATCGAATCCTTTTCCTACAGCTTCGATAAAAATTCCTTTTCCAACTGAAACAGATATTGAAATTCCTGCATATCTTTCATATCGATGACTTGGTTTGTTTATTAAATTAAATAATACTAAAACCCCGTCTTTATCTTTAGTTTTAATTTCTTTAATTATTTTTCCATAATCATTAGCAAAACCAGTACTTTCTAAACTACTCATACTATTTTTTTGTTTTATAGTGTCATTTCTATATGTAGTTAATGTATTTAAATATAATTTGTTATTTAAATAATCTTCAAAGTCTAAAACTATAGTTAAGTCTTTAATAGGGCTTATTTTTGGAAATAAATGTAATAATTTTATCATGTCTGACGTTCTATGGTAGTTATACATTTTTGTAATATCATTTTTATTTGAGTATTGTAACATTTTAGTTTTTTCCTTTCATAATTAAAGTGCTAAAAACATAAGTAATTTTCTTGTGTTGTAAAATCGATATGTTAATTATACGAGTAAGAATTTTTTTGTATGTATCAATTATACCATATTTATATGGTATTTGTTTATAATACACAACTTAATATAGAATTTTGAGGAGTATCTTATAATGAAATTTGTTAGGATAACAAATTCAGTTCTTGCTATTTTGAAATGAGTATTGTTTTTACTTTGGAGCAAGTGACGTAGGCATCCACAACTCATGCTCAAGACGATTGATATAACTCAATCATTACATATGTAGCATACCATGAATTTAAAAATATTATATACAAATTTGTAATTTTTCATATAATAGTATATAATTATATTCAGTTAATTAAAAAGCGATTCATTCGGAGTAGTTATTTTATATTTTTAATAGAGAGTTTATGGTTGGTGGAAATAAACAAAATGAAAATAATGAATTACAAGTGATGATTTTAAATCGGGTCGTTCCGTTAAAGACATAAGGTAATATTTTTAATATTATAAACTAAGGTGGTACCACGAGCAATTCGTCCTTTCTAGGATGTTTTGCTCTTTTTTTATTATAAGGAGGTGGTTTATATGGATGATGACTATTACTATTATAAAAATGAATTAATTTTAATTAACTATATAAATTATGGGAGGAATTATAATGAAAGAGAATTTATTCGATGTACTAAAGATGCGAGGATATGTACATCAGCTTACACACGAAAAAGAAATTATTGATTTAGTTAATGGAGAACCAATGACGTTTTATTTAGGTATTGATCCGACGGCAGATAGTTTACATATTGGGCATTTCTTTGCTTTAACTATGTTTAAATGGTTACAGGATTTTGGACATAAAGGAATAATCTTAATAGGAGGTGCTACTGCACTTATTGGTGATCCTACTGGTAAATCAGATTTGAGAACAATGCTAACATATGAAGAAGTTGAAAAAAATAAACATGAGGTTAAAGAACTTGTAAAAAGATTTGTTACAACTGATGGTGAGAATAAAGCTATTATAGTTGATAATGCAGATTGGATTAATGAAAAAACTTATGTAAAATTTATGAGAGATATTGGAGTACATTTTAATGTTAATAAAATGCTTCAAGCTGATTGTTATAAAAAGAGATTAGAGCAGGGTGGATTAACTTTTTTAGAAATGGGTTATATGTTAATGCAGGCTTTTGATTTTGTTCATTTAAACAATGAATTTGGTTGTACTTTACAAATTGGTGGTAGTGATCAGTGGGCTAATATAATAGCTGGTGCTGACTTATCAAGAAAGATTGGTTTTAATAATGGTAAAAAAGTAGATCCTTTATTTGGTTTAACTTGTCCTTTATTAATTAAAGCTGATGGCGAAAAAATGGGAAAAACTGCTACTGGTACATTATGGGTATCTAGAGAGAAAACTACAGTATTTGATTTCTTTCAAACTTGGATGAATTCATTTGATGAAGATGTAGAAAGAAGTTTATCGTTTTTTACTAGGTTGAAAATATTTGATATTAAAGAATTATGTAAAAATGACATTAGAGAAGCAAAAAAATTATTAGCTTTTGAAGTTACTAAATTAGTACATGGTGAAGAAGAAGCAATGAAAGCAAAACAAACTGCTGAAGAATTATTTACTAATAAAGGTATATCTGATAACATGCCAACTGTAGAACTATCTAAAGAAATACTTGATATAAATGTAGTTGATTTTATTTTAGAAACAAAACTTGTAAATTCTAAATCAGAAATTAGAAGATTAATTGAACAAGGTGGTATAAGTATAAATCAAGATAAAGTAGCAGACACTAATTTGATTATTAATAATGATTTTATTAAAGATAACTTTATATTTATACAAAAAGGAAAGAAACAATTTTTAAAAGTGTTATTTAAATAAAAGAAAACCTAGTGATACTTATTCACTGGGTTTTAGAATGCAAAAAAATCGAACTATTAAAAGTTCGACTAAAATACTTATTGGAGCAAGTGACGTAGGTATCTACAACTCTTGCTTAAGACGATTGATATAACTCAATCACTACATACAGTATAACACTTATTGTTATAACTTTTCAAGTTTCTCATTTATATT
>CAYJEL010000034.1:0-10132 GCA_964369245.1 uncultured Muribaculaceae bacterium | reverse complement strand
TTACAGAACCACGAACAGTTGGTTTAATACCCATGTGACGTTTACGTCCTGCTTTCCCAATACTTACTAACTCATGATCTTCATTACCAACTTCACCAATAGTAGCTCTGTTAGTAGCTAATACTTTTCTAACTTCCCCACTTGTTAATCTTAATAATGCATATCTTCCTTCAAATCCTAAGATTTGTACACTTGCACCAGCAGAACGAGCTAATTGCCCACCTTTACCTGGTTTTAATTCAACATTGTGAACCATTGTTCCTTCAGGAATTTTATTTAAAGGTAGTGAATTTCCTACTTTGATATCAGCATTTTCTCCTGATTCAATTTTCATTCCTACTTTTAATCCTTTAGGAGCAATAATATATCTTTTTTCACCGTCAGCGTATGTAATCAATGCGATGTTAGATGTTCTGTTTGGATCGTATTCAATAGCTGTAACTGTTCCAAAGATTGCATCTTTGTTTCTTTTGAAATCAATGATACGGTATCTTTTTTTAGCTCCACCACCACGATGTCTAACTGTAATTCTACCTTGATTATTACGCCCACTTTTTTTATTTAAAGTAACAACTAATGACTTTTCAGGAGTACTTTTAGTAATTTCTGAATTAACTAAAGTTGACATTCCTCTTTGCCCATTAGTCATTGGCTTATATGTTTTAATTGGCATAGTATCCTCCTTATTAGTTTAGTTCGATTGAACTTCCATCTTTTAATTTAATAATAGCTTTTTTCATTCTATTAGTTTTTCCAGTGTATTTACCAACTCTTTTTTTCTTTGGTCTAACTGTAACTGTATTAACACTTTCAACTTTAACATCAAATACTTTTTCAACAGCTTGTTTAATTTGTGTTTTATTAGATTTAACGTCTACACTTAAAGTGATTACATTGTTTTGTGCTAAATCAGTACTTTTTTCAGTCATAATTGGACTTTTAATAATATCTCTGTAATTATCCATTATGCAAGTACCTCCTCAATAGTTTTTACAGCAGCTGCTTCAATTAATAAAGTATCAGCTAAAACTACATCATATGTATTAACTTCTAAAGCACTTAACAATAAAACATTTTTTAAATTTCTTGTAGCTAAAATAACATTATCTGTTAATTCATTTACAACAATTAAAGTTTTACCAGTTAAATTTAAAGCTGCTAAAGTATTAATCATATCTTTAGTTTTGTTAGTTTCAACTTTGAATTCATCTACAACTACTAATTTTGATTCGATTGCTTTATAAGCTAACGCTGATCTTAAAGCTAATCTTCTTTCTTTTTTATTCATTTTAATTGAATGGCTTCTTGAATGTGGTCCGAAAACTACACCCCCACCAGTCCAAATTGGTGATCTAGTTGAACCATGTCTTGCTCTACCAGTCCCTTTTTGTCTCCAAGGTTTTCTACCTCCACCAGATACTTCAGATCTAGTTTTAGTTTCATGAGTTCCTTGTCTTGAATTATTTCTAGCTAAACGTAGTGCATCATATAATACAGCATCGTTTGGTTCAATTCCCCAAACTGAACTATTTAATTCAACTTTTTCTACTTTTTCACCATTTAAATTAACAACATCTAATTTACTCATATTATGCCTCCTCACTTTCTGGAGTAGCTTCTACTTCTGCAGTTTCAATTACTTCTTCAACTACTAAAGCATCTTCATAAGAAATTAATTCTTCCATTTCGTTAACTTTACCATTAGCTTTAACACCTGGTTTGATAACAACTAACCCTTTTTTAGGTCCAGGAATATTTCCTTTAACTAAAATACAGTTATTTTCTAAATCAACAGCAACGATTTCCAAATTTTGAATAGTTACTGTTAATGTTCCCATATGCCCTGGTAATTTTTTACCTTTAAATACACGCATTGGTCTCATTGTTCCCATTGAACCTGGTCCTCTGTGATAATGTGAACCGTGTCCCATAGGTCCTCTACTTTGATTATGTCTTTTAATAACACCTTGGAAACCTTTACCTTTAGTAGTTCCTTGAACATCTACAACTTGTCCGACTTCGAAAGTATCAACTGTAATTTCTTGTCCTAAAGTGTAATTGTTAATATCTACGCCTTTAAATTCTTTAAAGAAGCGCTTAGGTGTAGTGTTTGCTTTATTGGTATGCCCAATTGAAGCTTTCGTCGCTAACTTTTCACGCTTTGTATCAAATCCTAACTGAACTGCCTCATAACCATCATTTTCCATAGTTTTAATTTGTGTTACCACATTTGGTTCTACAGAAACAACAGTTACAGGAATCAATTTACCTGAATTTGTAAATACTTGCGTCATTCCAATTTTACGACCTAAGATTCCTATCATAATTTTTCCTCCTACATTTTAATATTGATGTCAACACCAGCTGGAATATCTAAATGCATTAATGCTTCGATAGTTTCCTTGCTTGGATTTTTGATATCAATTAGTCTTTTGTGTGTTCTTTTTTCGAATTGTTCACGTGAATCTTTGTATTTATGAACAGCTCTTAAAATAGTAATTTTTTCGATTTCAGTTGGTAATGGAATTGGTCCAGTAACATCTCCACCAGTTCTTTTTACCGTTTCAACGATTAATGCACACGCTTTATCTAATAATTTGTGTTCAAACGCTTTCAATCTGATACGAACTTTTTCTTTAGACATAATTATATCCTCCCTTCGCCTATATCATTAGTATAGACTTGCTCCGTCCAAAAACCCGATAACCATTTTAAATGTTTTTCAACTTAACCTGGTGTATCGACAACCTTGCACATCATAGCAGTCACACATAAACCATTGTAACACAAAAAGTTATTAATTTGCAACACTTTTTTTAAAAAAAAATGATTTTTACTTGAATACTATATTCACATCATTTATAATTATATTAGGAGGCATAACATGCAAGAAGTACAAAAAATAAAAAAAGAATACATAAATTACGAACAAATTGATCCAGAGTATAAAGAAGATGATAAAGGATTTTTAGTTCCTTTTAATATGACTTTTGATCAAAAACAATACAAACAAATAAAATTATTAGGTTACAAGTTATCTCTTATGATAGCCCAAGATATATTAGATTATGAATACTGTATAAAACAATTAAAGAAAAAATTTCCATTTCAAGAATATAGAATTATACATTTAACAATAGATTATCCAAATGATATTCTTATAACACAATTAATGGATTTAGACAAAGAAACATATTATAGCAACAATAAAAATACAAAAGTAACTAACAATATAAGTTTCGAAGCAGATTACATAAAAGAACATGAAAAAAAATACTACAATTTAAAAACTCTAATTAAAATAGAAGAAATATACAATTTAATAAAAAAAATAGAGCATATTCAAATAAAAAATATTAAAGATTATAGAAATAATAATTCCAATAAAATTAAAAGACTTTCAAATGAAAATCTTACTATATATAAATTAAAACAAAATTTTTATAACAAATCATAATTAGAAGAAAATTAATAAACATTCATAAATACTTGCATAATTACTAAAATTACTTTATAATACCATTAATTACGGAGGATAAAATGAAAATAGAACAAGCAGTATCGTTTAATAAATTACATTTTAATCTTGACAAAGATAGATATAAAAAAATAAAAACACTAGGTTACAACCTAGCCCTTTTAATAGCACAAGATAGATTAACACAAGAAAAAGTTATTCGTGATATAGAAGCAAAATTCAATCAAACAGAAGCACAATTACTAATCTCAACTATACGTTTTCCAAATGACATATTAACATGTGCTCAATTAACACTTAAAGAAAGTTTAAAAAAAGAAAATATACAAGAGATAAAAATACACATTCCTGAAAAATCAAAAATTACTGAATATAGATTATATGGTTTAAAAAATCTTATAAGTGAAATTGATGTTAAAAATAAAATACTTCAAATACAACAATTAAATAAAAATAAAGCAAATATGAATAAAATTATTAGAATATAAAAATGTAGTAAAAACTACATTTTTTTTATATCTTCTATGTAAGCATTAACCTGAGCAGGCCAGGTAGTACTTGCAGCGTACTTAGGACCAATTAACTCAGGAGTAATTAAACCTATATCAATATAACCATAATATAAATTTCTTAAAAAATGCTCAATACCTTCTTGCAATGTATTATAAGCTTTATATGAACCACCATTACACGATGGACTACCTTTAACCCCACCAACATTATTACATTCTTTCATTAAAGTGCTACAATTCCATTTACAACCAGTTTCATGCAACATTATGGCTGTAGCTAAATAAGGATCAACACCTAATTCTAAAGCATACGGAACAATTAAATAAGCTTTACCTTCCAAAGTGGAATTTAAAGACATATTAATATGATCAATTAATTCACTTTCCGTTAAACCATTAAAAACAATTTCTTCAACTACAAAAGGAATATCGTTATTTACTATTTGATTAATATAAACATTTTCATTATTAGTTATCATTAAATTAATACTAATTGCAAAAATAAAAGATAAAATTATTAATATATATTTTCTCACAATTACCTTCTTTCTTTGAATAAATATATTAACACATTTAAACCATTAAATCAAATTTTTTCACAAAAAAAACGAAAATTACTTCTCATTTATTTTTTGTTTTTCTTTTATCAAATCACCATTAATAAAATCAATAATTTGTTTTTGAACAACATCTAATTCTCTGCTATTATCCACATTTAAAGTTCTTATAGAACTAAAATTATTTTCAAGTTCACTTAACATTTCTAAATAAACCCTTTGTTGCAATATACTATTCTCAATTGTAAACTTTGCATACTCGGGAACAGCTTTACCTTCTCTTACCAATCTTTTTTCAAACTCCAATTCATCTTTTAAATATAAATTAATATATAAAATTTCAAAATCAAAACTAGCTAATCTGGTTAATAATAATTCATAAACATCAGTAAATGAATAATCCTTTTTACCTAAACGACAATAATTTTCTTCCGTGAAAAAAGTTCTATCAAATAATAAATTGATATTTTTATTTTCCAATGTCTTAATATAATCAAGTAAACCATCATACATTTCTTTAGCTTTAATTTTACCTGATATAGAAGCATCAGATGTCCCACTTAAACGATATAAATTAGTATGCTTTACTGCATGTCTAATATAATCAGTAATAGTAGTTTTACCAGCACCTTGTGGACCTTCTACAATAATAATCTTTGAATTTGCCATAAATATACCTCCAATATAAATATTATAACACAACTAGGCAAAAGTACAATCGTTTTTATAATAAATAATATAATGTTATAGGAGGTTTTTTTATGATTGAATTTTTCAATTCATTCCCATTGTGGACACAAGCAGTATTCGCAACACTGTTAACTTGGTTCATAACAGCTCTTGGAGCAAGTTTAGTTTTCTTTTTTAAAAAAGTAAATAAAACACTTATGGATTCAATGATGGCTTTAGCAGCAGGTGTAATGATAGCAGCATCATTTTGGTCATTACTTAATCCAGCTATTAACTTAGCAGAAGAACTACAAATGAATGCTTGGCTTATGGCAGCTCTAGGATTTTTATCAGGTGGTTTACTTTTAGTAATAGGCGATTATTTTTTAAATAAATATTTAACAAAACTTAAAAATACTAATGAATATAAACATAATAAATTTAAAAGAAGTTTTATGCTAGTATCTTCTATAACACTACATAATATTCCAGAAGGATTATCAATAGGAGTTGCATTTGGAATGCTTGTTCATAATTATTCCGAAGTTGCTTTAATCGGAGCAATCATGTTAGCAGTAGGAATAGGTATCCAAAATTTTCCAGAAGGAGCAGCAGTAAGCTTACCATTAAGAAGAGAAGGAGTATCCAGAATTAAATCATTTTTTATTGGTAACATATCAGGAATTGTAGAACCAATATCAGGATTATTTGGATGTTTACTAGTGACTCAAATAAGAAGTATATTGCCATTCTCACTAGCCTTCGCAGCTGGAGCAATGATATATGTAGCTGCCTCAGAATTAATTCCTGAAAGTCAAAAAAATAAACATAAGACTTTAATCAGTATGTTTACTTTAATAGGATTTACTATAATGATGATTTTAGATGTTGCTTTAGGTTAACATCTTTTTTTTGAAAATAATCTTGTATAGGCTTTATACTAGAACCTCTAATCAAATTATTTTCAATTATCTCAAATATTTCCTCTTTATTCAAATACTTAACATATTCAACTTCCGTTTTTTGATAAATAAGTTCATCAATATTTATATTCTTATTAACATAAAAAACATCCAAAAATTTATCATCAAATTGATAAGTTTTAAATAAACTTACATCATTTAAATCTAATTTGTAACCTAATTCTTCTTCTACTTCACAAATGACAGCTTCTAAAGGAGTTTGACTATCTTGAACATGACCTCCCGTTAATGCATATACACTATTTTTTTCTTTAGAAGTCATTTGTATCAAATATTCACCGTTACTATTTTCAATAATAATTAATACTACCCCATAATAAGTACCTTTAGGTACATTTATTTTTTTACCCTTTTCTCTTTTAAAACTTTCACTTAATTTATTTTTATCTTTATCATATAATCCTAAATATTCTACACCCATAATTATCTCCTAGTTATATAATACCCAACAGCACCAGCTAAAGATGATATTGGCATAGATTGCAAATAAACACGACCCGGACCAGTAACAACAGTATTAAATAAACCTTCTCCACCAAAAACCATATTTTTTAATCCCGGTACAGTTTTAATATCCATACTACAAGTAGCACTCATAGCAGCTAAATTACCAGTATCAACAATAATTTGTTCTCCTTTTTCCAAATCAATTTCTTTTACAAAACCATCAAACTCAGCAAAAGCAATACCATTACCAGATACTTTTTGTAAAATAAAACCTTCACCACCGAATAAACCAGCACCTAATTTTTTTCTAAAATGCATCGATAAATCAACACCCATAGTAGAACACAAATAACCACCTTTTTGAAAAATCATTTCATTACCAGCAGTTATTTCAAAAGCTCTAATCTCACCAGGTAAATTTGTAGCAATAGCCATATAACCATCACCCTTACCACAAGTATAAACATTTTGCATCAAAGTATCACCAGCTAAAGCACGTCCTAATAATTTACCTAAACCACCATTAGTAGTTGTAGACATCTTCATATTTGGGGACATCCATCGCATAGCTCCACTCTCACTCTTAATAGATTCACCTTCGTTAAAATTAATTGTAAGTAGTGGTAAATTACCACCCTCAATTCTATATTCCATATAATTACCTCCATTATAATATTATCAAAAAATAAATATTTAATCAATAATAGTATACCTTTGATAAATTAATTCCAATCACTAAATCCTTCACGATAATGCTCATTAATAACTTTATTAATTCTACACCAATCAACTATTTTATATGACACATAAAATTTAATTGTAAAGAACCTTTTTTAATAAAAAGTTTACAAAAAAAATCTAATCAGCAAACACTAATTAGATTTTTTATTTATTTAATTTTAATAGCAACTTCAATATCATTTAACTTTTGTTCTAATACTAAATTAGAATCTTTAATTATATCAGTAGCTAAAACCTCACCCTTAATATAATCCATGTACATAGTAATAGTTTTATCAACTTCTTCATTACCATTATAAATAACAGAAATATTATCTGTAATAACTAAATCAGCATCTTTTCTTAAAGCTTGAATAGTTCTTACAACTTCTCTAGCATATCCTTCTAATATTAATTCTTCATTTAACTCAGTATTTAATACAACACAAGTTAATGAATTACTAGAAGATGCATAACCATCTTTTTGAACAATACTAATTAAAGTATTTTCCTTAGTTAATAATAATTCTAAATCATCTAATAAAACAGTTAAACCATCACCTTCAATTAACTTAACATCAGAACTAGTTAATTCACTTAACTTATCTTGTAATAACTTAATCTTTGGTCCTAAAGTTTTACCTAAGACTTTAAAGTTAGGTTTAACAACATAATCTAAATATTCACTCATATCTTCTTTAAATAAAATTTCTTTAACATTTAACTCTTCTTTAATAACAGCAGTTAAATCACCTAATATATCTTTATCTTTTAAAGGTAAAATCATATCTTTTAAAGGTTGTCTAACTTTAATATTAACTTCCTCACGAGCAAATCTACCTAAAGAACAAATATCTCTAACTAAATCCATTTGTTTTTCAACATCTTCATTAATTAATGATTCATCACATACAGGATATTTATCTAAATGAACAGATTCCAAACCAGTTAAATTTCTATAAATTTCTTCAGTTAAGAAAGGCGTTAAAGGAGCACATAATTTAGTTAAAGTCACTAAAACTTCATAAGTTGTTAAATAAACAGCTTTTTTAGATTCAGTTAATTCACTATCCCAAAATCTTCTTCTATTACTTCTAATATACCAGTTAGATAAATCATCATTTAAAAACGGAACAACTAATTTAGCAACTTTATTAATATCATACTCTAAAAAAGCCTCATTAACATCTTTAATTAATCTATTTAATTTAGAAATTAACCATTTATCAATTAATTCTCTATCTTTAACTTCAATACTATATTCTCTTGGGTCAATTGAATCAGCATTCGCATACATTTCAAAGAAAGAATAAGCATTTTTAAAAGTAGATATATATTTAGAATATACTTCTTTTAAACCTTCGAAATCAAATTTTAAAGGTGTCCAAACTGGAGAAACATATGGTAAATAAAATCTTACCGTATCCGCACCATACTCTTTAATAGTAGTAAACGGTTCAACAATATTACCACGAGATTTACTCATTTTTTTACCTTCATTATCTAATAATAAATCATTTACCAAAACATTTTTAAATGGAGCACAACCTTTAACAAAAACACTTATAACAAGTAAAGTATAAAACCATCCTCTTGTTTGATCAATACCCTCACAAATAAAATCAGCAGGGAATTGATTTTCAAAAATTTCGTTATTTTCAAATGGATAGTGATATTGCGCAAAAGGCATTGAACCAGAATCAAACCAACAATCTAAAACATCAGGAATTCTTGTCATTTCACCATTACATTTAGAACATTTAATTTTAACATCATCAATATAAGGTTTGTGTAAATCAATATCATTCCCTAATTCAGTAACTGACATTTTTTTAAGTTCTTCAATCGAACCAACCATATGACTATGCCCACATTCACATTTAAAGTAAGGAATTGGACTACCCCAATATCTAGTTCTAGAAACATTCCAATCACGAGCATTAGCTAACCAATTAGCAAATCTTTTTTCCCCTACATAAGAAGGATTCCAATTAATTTTACTATTAGCCTCAACTAATTTATCTTTAATCTTAGACACAGCAACATAGTATGCAGGTAAAGCATAATATAAAAGCGGTGATGAACATCTCCAACAATGAGGATAATTATGAACTACCTTTTGTTTTTTAAATAACTTATCATTTTCTTTTAAATATTTAATGACTTCTAAATCAGCATCAAAAACAAGCATCCCTTTCCATAATCCCTCAGTATAACATCCATCCATACCAACTGGATTTAAAAATCCTAACTCATATTTTTCAGCTACTAATGCATCATCAGCCCCAAAAGCAGGAGCGATATGAACGATACCAGTACCATCTTCCATTGTTACATAAGAATCACAAGTAACATAAAAACTTTTCTTATTAACTTCTAAACCGGGAATTAATTGTTCATATTCAATATACTCTAAATCTTTACCTTTATAAGTTTCTAAAATATTAATTTCTTCACCCAAAACATTACCAACTAAAGCCTTAGCCATAATAAACTTAACACCTTTAGATTCAACTAAAACATAATCTTCCAAAGGATTAACACATATTGCCACATTAGAACTTAAAGTCCAAGGCGTAGTAGTCCAAACTAAGAAATACTCATCTTTATCTTTTCTTTTAAAAGTAACATAAACAGTATTAACAGAAACATCTTCATACCCTTGCGCAACTTCATGAGTAGCAAGACCTGTTCCACAACGAGGACAATAAGGCATAACTTTATTACCTTCATAAAAATACCCTTCATCATACATTTTTTTAAGTA
>CAYJEL010000033.1:0-10282 GCA_964369245.1 uncultured Muribaculaceae bacterium | reverse complement strand
TTTTTTTGACAAATACAAAAAAAAACTGTATAATTAGATAGTTGCAAATCAGAAAGAAGAAAGGAGAAAAAAATGAATAAAACCAAAGTATTTGCTTTAGGTGGACTTGGTGAAGTTGGAAAAAATATGTACTGTGTTATGAAAAATGATGAAATCATAATTATAGATGCTGGTGTAACATTCCCTCAAAATTTAATGGGTGTTGATTACATAATACCAGATTTCACATTTTTAAAACAAAATGAAAGAAAAATAAAAGCTTTATTTATAACGCATGGCCATGAAGACCATATTGGTGGAATACCATTTTTATTACAACACGTAAATATTCCAACTATATACGCACCAAATCAAGCAGTTGGCTTGATCAAAAGAAAACTAGAAGAAAGAAGTATAGATTATAAAACTCTATACACTTATAATGAAAAAAATATAATAAAATTTAAAAATATTAAAGTAGAATTTTTTATGACTACTCACTCTATTCCAGATAGTCACGGAATAGTAATCTCAACTGAAGATGGAACAATCGTTACAACAGGAGATTTTAAATTCGATTTAACTCCAATTGGACCAATGGCAAACATTCATAAAATGGCTGAAATTGGAAGTAACGGTGTTACCCTATTATTAAGTGATAGTACTAATGCTTTAAATGAAGGATTTTCATCATCTGAATCAAAAGTTGATGAAGCCCTATCAGAAATATTCAAAACACATAACGGTAGATTAATTATAGCTACATTTGCTTCAAACATATATCGATTAAAACATATTGTAGATACATGTAAAAGAAATAATAGAAAAATAGCTATATTCGGTAGAAGTATGAATAACAACATAGAAATATCAATTGATGGAGGATATATTAAAAATAAAAATATATTTATAACTCCAGAAGAAGCTAACAAACTACCAGATAATCAAGTATGCTTATTATGTACAGGATCACAAGGAGAACCATTAGCTGCCTTATCAAGAATAGCAAACGGTTCACATAGAAGTATTAAATTACAACCAAATGACACTGTAGTATTTTCTTCATCACCTATTCCAGGTAATGCTGTAAGCATCTCAAGAACTATTAATAGATTATACTTAAAAGGTGTTAAAGTATATACAAATAATTATCTAGCAGACGTTCATACATCAGGACATGCATCTAAAGAAGAATTAAAACTTATGTTAAGATTAATAAAACCAAAATACTTTATGCCAGTCCATGGAGAACACAGAATGTTAAAAGCTCACTCTGACATTGGGATAACATGCGATATTCCAAAAGAAAATACCTTTATTTTAGAAAATGGTAACGTTTTAGAAATAGAAAAAGGAACTATTACTAGAGGAGAAAATATCCATTCAGGAAACGTATATGTAGACGGAAACAGAATTGGTGAAGTCGATAATATCGTTATGAAAGAAAGAAAAATTATGAGCCAAGATGGTATTGTAATTACCAATATTATATTAAACAATAATAAACTTTTAACCTCACCAATGATAACTGCTAGAGGATTTGTTACCATAAATGAAAATATAGGACTTTTAAAACAACTAGAAAGATTATGCGAAAAAACAATTTCAAGTAAAAAAAATTGCAACTACAACGAAATTAAATCAGCAATAATCAGTTCATTATCAAGTTTTATAAACGAAAAAACAGGTAGAAATCCTACAATATTACCAATTATCATGGAAGTAAAAAAAGAAAAAGTAACAAATTAAGTAATCATATGATTACTTTTTTTATATACTTTATTGAGGTGAACAATGAAAATAATATTAATCTATGGTGGAAATTCAAGCGAACACGATGTATCCATAAAATCAGCTAAATCAATACTAGAACATTTAAATTGTGATTCAATTTATATAACAAAAGATAATATTTGGAAACATAACAATAAAAAAATAAACAACATCATAAACTTTCTAAAACAGTATGATTTAGTATTTCCTATGATTCATGGTAAAGACGGCGAAGACGGAAACTTACAAGGATTTTTAAATCTATTTAATATTCCATATATCGGAACAAAACTAGAAAGTTTTATAACAATGGATAAAGAAAGAACAAAACAAATCTTAAAAACACTTAACATAAACCAAGTAAAATACCAACTTCACACAGACAAACTAAAAATAAAATTTCCTGTTATCATAAAACCAGCAAACGGTGGCTCTTCTATAGGAATATATAAAGCAAACAATAGTTTTGAATACAATAAATTTGTTAAAGAAGCACTAAAACATGATAAAAAAATAATAATAGAAAAATACATAAAAGTTCGAGAATTAGAATGCGCTGTAATTAAAAAAAATGACTATATCATGAATATAGGAGAAATAATATCGTCAAATGAATTTTATGACTACGAAGCTAAATATACTAAAAAATCAGAAACAATTAATAACCCCAATTTACCAGAAAACATAAAAAACAAAATATATGAAATATCAAAAAAAATATTTGAAAATCTCAATTTAAAAGATTATGCTAGAATAGACTTTTTTTATACAGGAAAAAAACTATATGTAAATGAGATAAATACAATCCCTGGTTTTACAGATATAAGCATGTTCCCAAAATTAATTATGGATAAAGGTTATACATATCAACAATTATTAAATTTACTAATCAAAAAACATTAACAAAAAAGTTAATGTTTTATATTAATTTATAAAAATACAAATTAATTTTGTATTTTATTTTTGACAGTTTAGACAATAATAAGTTCCTCTACCATTAATCATTTCTTTAACTAAATCACTACTACAACTAGGACAAACCTTTTTAGAGTGAACATAAAGTTCATTTTGAAATAAACCATGTACACCACCAGCTGAAAATGATTTAACAGTAGTTCCACCAAGGTCAATAGCTCTTTTCAAAATAATTCTTGTATTATCAATAATATTTTGTAAATCTAAATCACTTAATTCAGATATTTTCTTATAAGGATTTATTTTACTAACAAATAAAATTTCATTATCATAAATATTTCCAATCCCAACGATAACTGATTGATCCAATAACAAAGTTTTAATAGGTAATTTCTTATTTTTAAACTTTTCTTTTAAATAACTAACCGTTAATTTAGAATCCCAAGGTTCTAAACCTAAATCACATAAAGGCTTTTGTAAAAAAGCATTTTCTTTATCTAATAAATACATTCTTCCAAACTTACGAGTATCATGATAACTAAGATAACTATTATCAGAAAACTTAAATATTAAGTGCTCATGCTTACTAACCACATCATCACTTTTAATAAAATACTTTCCTTCCATTCTTAAATGAGATAATAAATAATAATCATTTAATTCAAAAATCAACCACTTACCTCTTCTCTTAATCTCACAAATATTTTGATTTTTAATTTTAAACAAAAAATTTTCTTTAGAAATACCTTCCAATAAATTATCGTAATAAATAATACAATCAACTATTTTTTTATTTAAAATATTTTTCTTAAGCGTTTCTTTTACTGTTTCAACTTCTGGTAACTCAGGCATCTATTTCCTCCAAATCATATGGAAAAGATAAAATACTATTTATATTACTTAAAACAATATCATCTATTTTTCCAAAATATATTTTAACACTCTCATAACTATTTACAATTTTTAAATTATTAATTAATACATCACCCATATCAATTAATTTAATATCAGGTAATAACTTAATAATATCTTTACTTATTAAAGGATAATGAGTACATCCTAAAACTAAATAATCTATTTTATTAAAATTACTTAAATAACTTTCTAAATCATTAAAAACATTTTCTTTATTCTCAATCAAACTAGCTAAAGTACTACAAGCAACTTGCTCATAACCACTAAATACACCACTCTCAATAGTTTTAAATGTAGCTATAACACCAACATTATTCAAACTACTAATAAACCTAATAGTTGGGCTAATTATGTCATAAATTAATACATCATATTTATTATTAAAATAAGAAATTAAATTACTACTCATAGTTCCACAAGCAATAATAATAAAATCAACATTTTTTTTAATAAAAAATTCAATTATTTTATCACCAATTTTTTTTAACTCTTCAATACTTTTATTACCATAAGGAACATTTAAATTATCGCCATAATATATATATTGATTTAAAGGATATTTATTTACTAATTTTTCTAATACAGTTAATCCTCCAATACCAGAATCAAAAACTCCAATTTTCATAAAATCCTCCTTATTTAAAAAAAGATATAACTATCTTATTTCTTTTAAGCCACCCATATAAGATTGTAAAGCAGTAGGTATTTTAATACTACCATTTTCCATATAATTATTCTCAATAAAAGCAATTAAACCTCGAGGAGTAGCTAAAACAGTATTATTTAAAGTACTTACATACTTATTACCCTCATTTGTTTTCATTCTGATATTTAATCTTCTCGCTTGAGCATCACCTAAAGTTGAACAAGAACCAACCTCAAAATATTTTTGTTGTCTTGGACTCCAAGCTTCAACATCAACAGACTTAACTTTTAAATCAGCTAAATCACCAGAACAACACTCTAAAGTTCTAACAGGTATATCTAAACTTCTAAAAAACTCAACCGTATAACTCCACATTTTATTATACCAATCCATTGCCTCATCACTATTACATAATACAACCATTTCTTGTTTTTCAAATTGGTGAACACGATATATACCACGTTCCTCAATCCCATGAGCTCCTACTTCTTTTCTAAAACAAGGAGAATAAGAAGTTAAAGCAATAGGTAAACTATCTTCTTTAACTATTTGGTCTTTATACTTACCAATCATAGAATGCTCAGAAGTTCCAATTAAATATAAATCTTCATTCTCAATTTTATACATCATAGCATCCATCTCAGCAAAACTCATAACACCAGTAACTACATCACTTCTAATCATGAATGGAGGAATACAATAAGTAAACCCTTTATCTATCATAAAATCACGAGCGTACGATAACATAGCCGAATGCAACCTAGCAATATTACCCATTAAATAATAAAAACCAGTACCAGAAGTTCTTCCTGAACTATCCTTATCTAAACCATTTAGCTTTTCCAAAATATCAGCATGATATGGTATTTCATAATCAGTTACTATAGGTTCACCATATTTTTTAATCTCAACATTATGCGTATCATCCTCACCAATAGGAACAGAATCATCAATAATATTAGGAATTAACATCATCTTATTTTTTATATCATTACTTAATTTTTCCTCAAGTGAAGTTAACTCAGCTATTTCATCACCATATTTTTTAACTTCATTTTTAACATCTAGAGCTTCATCTTTTAAACCTTTTTGCATCAATGATCCAATCAAAGCACTCTTAGAATTTTTTAAAGCCCTTAGATTATCACCCTTAACTTTACAATCCCTAAATTGCACATCCAATTCAAAAATTTCCTCAACTAAAGCAATCTTATCATCTTGAAATTTTTTCTTAATATTTTCAATTACCAACTCTTTATTTTCTCTTATTAATTTTATATCTATCATAAATAAACTCCTTTACTTTGCTTCATACCAATTATTACCAATTTCAACATCTACTTTTAATGGAACCGATAATTTTATAACTTCTTCCATTGTTTTTCTTAAAATATCAATCACTAAATCCTTCTCCCTATTTAAAACATTTAAAACTAACTCATCGTGTACTTGAATTAAAATTTTAGATTTAATATTAAATGATTCAAACTGTTCTTTTAACTTAACCATAGCTAACTTAATAATATCAGCAGCAGTTCCTTGAATAGGTGTATTAAGAGCAATTCTCTCACCAGATTGTCTTATCATATAATTAGGATTATTTAACTCTTCAATCGTTCTTTTTCTTTCAAATAAAGTTTTAGAATATCCTAACCCTTTAGCTTCTTCAATCGATTCATCCATATATTTTTTAATACCCGGATAAGTTTCAAAATACTTATCAATAAATTCCTTAGCCTCATTTGTATAAATACCCAAATTTTCAGCTAAACCAAAACTTGATATTCCATATATTATACCAAAGTTTACAGCTTTTGCAACCCTTCTTTGTTCTTTAGTAACTTCTGAAACACCAAATATTTCTGAAGCTGTTTTAGAATGAATATCTTCATCATTTATAAAAGCTTCCTGTAAAGATTTAACACCTGCCATATGAGCTAAAATCCTTAATTCAATTTGTGAATAATCCGCACTAACTATTACACTATCACTCTCACCAACAAAAGCTTTTCTAATTAATCTACCATATTCTAACCTGATTGGAATATTTTGTAAATTAGGTTCAATAGAAGATAAACGTCCAGTACGTGTCAACGTTTGAGTGTAAATAGTATGTATCTTACCATCAACCACACAATTAAGTAATCCTTCAACATAAGTACTACATAATTTACTTAAAGTTCGATATTCTAATATCTTTTCAATAATTTCATGCTTAGACTTTAACTTATTTAAAACACTAACATCAGTTGAATAACCAGTCTTAGTCTTTTTACCATTAGGTAAATTTAACTTTTCAAATAAAATAGTACCCAATTGTTGAGGAGAAGAAATATTAAATTCACAATCAGCTAATTCATAAATATCTTTACTAATTACCTCAATCTTTTCTTTTAATTCAACACCCATTTTATTTAATTCAGATACTTCAATAGAAACACCATCATATTCCATATCACCTAATACTTTAGAAAGAGGCATTTCAATCTCATTAAATAAATATTCCATATTATTACTAATAATCTTTTCTTTAAAAAAATTCAAATTATCAAAAATAAACTTAGCTTTTTTAATACTATAATTAGCTATTAAATCAATGTTAATCACACTTTTATAATTCTTACCATAAATTTCTTCAATAAACTCAATCGAATCAAAACTATTAATTAAATAAGCAATATCATCTTTAATATTATATTCAAGTAAATAACCAGCTATCATTAAATCATAATTAAAATCTATATTTTTATTAATATATTTTAGTGAAACATAATTTTTTTTATAATCATAAGTATACTTTAATAAACTAAAATCATTCATATCTTTAATTACACTTAAAGGAACAAATAAAGATTGTTTAGAATTATATATACTCATACCAATTATTTTAGAATTGTGATAATTAGAACCATCCATCTCAATAAAATAAGCACTATCTTCTAATATGTTTAACTCACTAATACTATTAATTATTTCAACTTCAACATTAACAACTTCTTTTTTAATATTCTTTAAAAATGAATTAAACTCCAATTCCTCATAAATACTATATAATTCTTCTTGTTGTCCTAAATAAAAAGTATCACTAATATTAATCTCCATTGGAACATCCTTACATATAGTAGCAATCTCATAACTCATATAAGCATTATCTTTATCTAATATTAATTTTTCTTGTAACTTACCCTTAATACTATCAATATTTTCATATATTCCATCTAAAGATTTATAATCATTTAATAACTTAATAGCAGTCTTTTCACCTATTCCCTTAACCCCAGGTATATTATCACTACTATCACCCATTAAAGCCTTTAAATCAATTATTTTAATAGGTTCAAAACCATACTCATTTATAAAACTTTCATTATTATATCTAATATAATCTTTTTGTTTTAATAACTTAATATCAATATCACTACTTATTAATTGTAATAAATCCTTATCACTACTAATTATAGTTCCAATAAAATCTTTTTCTAAATCACAAAACTTAGCAAAAGTCCCTAATATATCATCAGCCTCATAATTATCAATCTCATAACTAGTAATACCCATAGCTTTTAAAATCTTTTTAGCATAAGGAAATTGTTGTTTTAATTCACTAGGAGTTTCATTTCTCCCATCTTTATAAAAATCATACTTTTCATGTCTAAAAGTTTTACCCTTATCAAAAGCAACAATAATATGAGTAGGTTTTTCTTCATTTATAATTTTATTCATCATATTAGTAAAACCAAATAAAGCATTAGTAGGAAAACCCTTACTATTTTTCATAAAATTTCCTGTATAAGCAGTAGCATAATAACTTCTAAATAATAAATTATTCCCATCAACTAAAATTATTTTATCCATATTATCACTCTTTCTAATCACTTATATTATTATACCATTATAAAAAAAAAAATTCTATTGAATTACAATAGAATTAATTATATTATACCCCAAGTTCAATGTTCAAAAAACCAAGATTTGATTGTTCAGTACTTGAACCAGGTCCAGAAGGTTGAGGATTTTGTCCCACAGTAGTGGCACCACCATCACCAGGAACACCAGGATTACCAGCTACACCATCACTTACAGGTGGAACTTCAATCGTTTCAGATGCACTGGCAACAGGTGTTTCAGTCATTCCAGGACCATATGAAGGAATTCCACCACCAGTATCAGTTGATGATTGAGCAACTCCAGGCCCTCCACTTTCTCCAGCAAAAGATGGATCACTAGTACCAAAAGCTGGACCATAGTTAACTGTTGGATCACTATTTGAAGTTGCAGTTTGAACAAAAGTTGAACTAGTATTATCTGTAACAATACTTTCAGCTGTTTGATCAGCAGGTAAATCATTAATTAATGTTTCTTCGAAAGAAGCATCACTTGATACAACATCTCCGTTATCAGATACAACATATCCTTCATCAATTTGTTCTTGTGTTAAAATAGTTTGATTACTAGCATTAGCCCCAGGTACTGCTGCATCCCCAGTAACAACATTACTATCACTACCAGTTGGAGCAGAGGAACTAAAATCAAAATTATTAGTTGTATCACCATTTACAGATGAAACTTGAGTTACATCCTCTTGACCACCTTGAGTTGCAACTGCTTCAGTAGTTTCCCTAGGTAATGCTCCTGGTCCAGTATATCTATCCTCTGGATTTTCTACATATTCATTACCAAATGGATCTTCACCAGTTTTAACACTTTCTCCATGAATATCACTTGAATTTGCAACATTACTCTCTGTTATTGGCACTTCATTTGTGGTTACCTCACTATTTTGTTCATTTAAAAAATTATTATAATTTGCTGTAGCTTCCTCTGTACTTACACCACCAGCACCAGGACCTGAATAAATTTCAGCCCTTGTTTGATAAATAATATTTCCACTTGGATCTTCAAGTTCTATAATTTCATTAGGATCTCCACCCATATTTTCATATGGATTAGATGTGGTAGTAGCAGTTGCTGTTTCTGTATTCGCTGTAATAGTTGTACTTGTTGCAGGAGTTGCAGAACCACTACCACTTGAACCACCACTTCCATTACTGCTACCAGTAGCTACAACAGTTGTTCCATGTGAAAATAATTCATGATTAACACTAATATTTCCAGTAGAAGATAAACTAGCCTTTTCACCACTAAATATAGCTTCTAAAGCTAAAGTATCATTAAAATAACTTTCAAAAATAGGTATAATACCTTTAATTTTTGTTTTACACTTTTCTATATTAACACTTATATCAACCATAATATTATTTATTACTACATCATGACCATGCTCATTAAATATACTAATTTTAAAACCATTTAATTCAGTATTAATACTATTTAATGCTCCATTTACTGATTCTAAATTAGGTACTTTTAAAATAGATAAATTACTTGCAGTAACTTGAACTGGAATATACACACAATCAAGTCTATTATTTGTTATATTATCAAATTCAGTATGCTTATTTAAAACTTCACTTTCCAATTTTTGTGCTGCTTCTCTACGTGGTGCATAAACAGGATTAGTTTTCCAATCGATAGACCCATCTTCATCTCTTCCATCTTCAATTTTTGGTTCAGTATTATTAAATAATTCAACACTTTTTTTATAATTTAAGTATATTATTTTATAGGAACTAATCTTACCAGCTAAAGTACCATTTATATAATAATTACAATAAATTTTAATTTTTTTTAAATTTTCTTCTAGGTTTAGAATTTGACTTTTAATTCCTCCAGAAAATTTATTTGCCCAATCATTGTTGGTTTTGATAACATCACAATTTATCAATACATTATCAATTACAGTAGATAATGCACTTAAAGAACTATTTATATTACCACTATAATCTTCAAATCTTTCTGGTATTAAATTCATACATCACTTCTCCTTTATAAATTTTTAACGACTAATTTATTATCACTATTTTTATTTATTATTAGAATAAAAATCAGCTGTTTCTTCTGGGGCTACACCACTTGAAGTATTATTACTTGCTCTATTAGCTGCATAAAAATCAGCTGTTTCTTCTGGGGCTACACCACTTGAAGTATTATTAC
>CAYJEL010000032.1:2226-10635 GCA_964369245.1 uncultured Muribaculaceae bacterium | reverse complement strand
TTTATGTTTGTTGGATCACAGCAAAGAATAACTATTGATAATGAACATTATTATGTAGATATGGTATTTTATAATAAGCCTTTAAAAGCTTATGTAATAATAGAATTAAAAACATCAAAACTAATGGCTTCAGCAATTGGACAATTAAATATGTATTTAAATTATTACGACAAAGAAGTTAATGATAGTACTGATAACAAACCAATAGGGATTATCTTATGTACCGATAAAAGTGATGTTAGTGTAGAGTACGCTTTAGGTGGAATAGATAATAATATATTTGCATCTAAATATACAATGTATATACCTAAAAAAGAAGAATTACAAGAACAAGTTAATAAAATAATAACTGAAATGAACAATAAATAACTGTTATTAAAAGGAGTAGATACATATGTTAAATATTTTTGAATATAGAAGAGCAGTTAAAATGCTTAATGATGAATGGGATTTAGGTAAAACACCTTCAAAATCAAAAGGGAATATTTGTGCTTGGATATATTTGATGGAAATTTTATGTGTAACTGAAGAACTTGTTAAATATAAAGAAAAAGGTAAGTTAATAGGTTATTGCGGTTATTCTAAAACATTCCAAACAAACATAAAATAAGAAAAAAACTATTTAAGTTCATTAGAAATAAGCTATATAAAAGCAAAAAAATCAAGAATCTAAAAGGTTTAAAAGAATACGAAAAAAATTATATTTTTGCACCAAAAGAAATAGAGGATAAAGTAGACGGAGAAATAACTATACTTATCGTTGAAAAAAAATATCGTGGAAAGCAGATCGGTAAAAAATTAATAGAAGAAGTTTTTGCTAGAGCCAAAAAGAATAATCTTAAAACTTTAATGATATTGACAGATGAATCCTGTAATTATAAGTTTTATGAAAGCTTAGGTTGTGAATTGATTTATACAACTACTGTTAAAAATAAAGAACAAAAAAATTGTGATAATTCGATATATGGCGAATGTTACATATTTACAAAAAAATTATAATGCGATTTATTCATAGTAAACAGTCTTAGTTGAATTGGAGCATAAGAAAATATATCTTTTTACGAGTAAACAAGAACCTACCATATATTCACAGAGGAAATGTTACCCACGTGGAGTGTTTGGTAGTGCTTAATCGTAAATAAAAACTTCTTCCAGTTTATAATAATGGTTTTCAATATTCAAAAAATATAAAATAAGCTGAAAAATATATAATGACATTCCAATTATTTTAAAAATATGGTATTATAATAGTATAGATGGAGGTGTATGTATGGATAATAATGTAAATGTAGCTCAAGATGTAAATAAGAGTGAAAAAGAATGGATTGTAACTTTATTATTAGTTTTATTCGTGGGATCAATTGGAGTTCACAGATTTTATGCTGGTAAAATAGGTACAGGTATTTTAATGTTAGTTACTTTAGGAGGATGTGGAATCTGGACAATTATCGATTTAATCATGATTGCTACAGGTAAATTCACTGATATGAATGGTAAAGTCATTAAAAACTAAAATTACAATGTGTTTAATAATAAATATAGGATTACTTGTAATCCTTTATTTATTGCCTATTTCAGATAATGGAATAGAATTATGCATATTTAAATTAATATTTAATCAGGAATGCTTCAATTGTGGAATGACAAGAGCATTTCTAAGTATCATACATCTAGATTTTGAACAAGCAATACAATATAATAAAAATGTAATATTTGTTTTCCCATTATTAGTAACACTATACATAATAACTTGGACAAAAATTATATTTAAAAAAGGAGAAAAAAATGAACGAAACACCTAATAACACACAAAATAAAAAAGATAACTTATTAGTTATAGTGTTATCTTATATATTTTGGATAGTAGGATTAATTATCTTATCTACTGGAACAACATATACAAAAGATGAAAAATTTCAAATGGCTCAAGGAGTTACATTATCACTTGCTTACATGATTTTATCTTTTGGTTCAATATTAGCAACATTTGTAATTCCATTTATATCACTATTAGTATTAGTTGGTTATATAATAATATTAGTACAAACTTTAACTAAATTAAAAGATGATATGACAATTAGAATTCCAGTAATTGGAGATATGGCAGAAAAAATATTTGGAAATATGATTAATAAAAAGTAGATAACTCTACTTTTTAAATTTCACTAATATACTCTTTAACAATAATTTTACAATCACGATTTTTACATACTCCTAATTTAGAAGATTCTAATATTGAACTATTTTTTTCCATATCATCCAAAGTTTTAAATGTTTCAGGTAATAAATACTCCAAATTTTTCACATCAACATGCTCTGGAATATCTTCAATTTTATTAAATATATCTTGAAACATATTATAACTTGCACACGAACCATTTTTATATTCTTTAGATAATTTGCACATTAAAATAGTCATATAACTTTTTAATAACAATTCAATAAAAAAACTATGCTTATATATGTTTAAACATTTAATTAAAATGTTCAAAGCTTCTAAAGTTAAAAATCTATTATTTAATTTATTATGATTAAAACTCAAATAATTTTCAAAATATTCCATTTTTTCATCTTGACTAAGAATTTTATGTCTAGTATTCATATCAACATCTAAAATATCAAAAAAGTTATTAATACTTTGATTACTTAAATTAGAAGTATTAAGATATTTTCTAGAAGATATTAAGTCTAAGTGAAAACTAGAAATATCAGGATCAGAACTTTTATATCCATTTCTATTATAATCATATATAACTTTTTTTAAAGGATTCATTAATTCTTCTGATAAAGACACTATCTTTTTTTCATCATTATTTAAATATAGTTTTTTTATTGATGGAAGATTTAAAATATTAACAACATGTATAAGCATCAAAGAAACAAATGAGTCAAAATTAATTGCTTCATCATCACTCAAAATTGGAAAATATATTTCCTGACCACAGTCATTTACAGTTAAAGAAACTTTTTTATTAGCAGTACTAATAACATAAGATAATTTAGATTCAAGCTCTAAGTTTTTAATAAAAACATCTAAAGAATCTAAATAAAATTGTTGTGGAATAATTAAATTATTAAAATTAGAATAATTCTTTTCAAATAATTTAGTTAACTCATTAATTACGATATTATTTTTTTCCATATAATCACCTTTAAGTTAATAATACACCTCTTTACAAACAAATGTCAACAAATGTTGATAAAAACTAATAAATAAACTAAAATAAAAGTAGGAGGATAGATAATATGACAAAAATATTTCAATATGGATGTGGAAAAATGTCTATATATACAATGCGCTATGCAATAGAAAAAGGAATGAAGATAGTAGGAGCAGCTGATATAAATCCTGATTTAATTGGAAAAGATATCAGTGAGGTAATTGATTGTGATACAAAAAATGTTACAATAATCGACTGCAAAAATGTCAAACAAGAGTTAATTGACACAAAACCAGATGTCTGTATAATTACGACAATGAGCTTATTAAATGATGTTAAAGATATTTTATTAATATGCGCAGAATTAGGAATTAATGCAATCACAACTTGTGAAGAAGCATTTTACCCATTTAACTCACACCCAACACTATCTAAACAAATAGATGAGTTAGCTAAAAAAAATAATTGTACAATTACTGGAAGTGGATACCAAGATGCCTTTTGGGGTAATTTAATTTCCACAATAGCAGGTGCAACACAAACAATTACAAAAATAAAAGGTAGTAGTTCCTACAATGTAGAAGATTACGGTATCGCTTTAGCACAAGCTCATGGAGCAGGATTAACCCTAGAAGAATTTGATAAAACTATAGCAAGTGCTGATAACATAACAGAAGAAGAAAGAAATAAATTAATAAATAATGGACAATTTCTACCAAGCTATATGTGGAACGTAAATGGCTGGTTATGCGATAAACTAGGATTAACAGTAACAAACCAAATCCAAAAATGTGTACCACAAACTTGCGATGAAGATATAAATTCAACAACATTAAATATGATAGTAAAAAAAGGGATGGCAACAGGAATGAGTGCAGTTGTAACAACAACTACCAAAGAAGGAATTATAGTAGAAGCAGAATGCATTGGAAAAGTGTATTCAAATAAAGATTATGACAAAAACAATTGGAGTGTGATAGGAGAACCAAACACTAATTTAATTATTGAAAGACCATGTACAGTAGAACTAACTTGCGCAACAGTAATTAATAGAATCCAAGATTTATTAAAAGCAGAAAAAGGATTTATACCAACTTCACAAATGGGAGAATTAAAAACTATAAAATAATGTAGAAAAACTACATTTTTTTATTGAATAAATGTTATAATATCACAAAGGAGAATACTATGGAAAAAATAAATGAGTGTCAAAATTGCCAATTATATAAAAATCAAAAACCACTACTAGATAATAATAAAAAAACCAATATTTTTTTTGTAGGATTATCAGCAAAAATAAAAAAAGACCAATCAGAAACACCACTAGATGAAACAACAAATTCAGGCTCAATTATAAAACAAATAGAAAACGAAATAAAAACCCAAGTCTATAAAACCAATATAGTTAAATGTGTTCCACTAAATAATAATAAATTAAGATATCCCAATAAAATAGAAATGGATTCTTGTTATAATAACTTCTTAACTGAAATAAAAAAACTAAATCCAAAAATAATATTTTTATTAGGAAACCAAGTCACAAAATTCATAGAAAATAAAAACAACATCATATTAAAAAATAATCAAATCTTTAAAATAAATAATATATATTATATATCAATAAAACATCCATCATATATTTATGTTTATAAAAGAAAAGAAATAAATATATATATAGAAAAAATAAAAAATATAATAAACCAAATAGGAAGTGAATAATGGAATACAATTTCGAAAAACACGATAAAGAAGAAAAAATTTTCTTAAAACAAATATACGATAACACAAAAAAAGTCGTTAAAAATAATACATATTATAATACAGAATTCTTAGATTTATACCAACTAAAATTAGTCGAAAATATGTTAAAAAAAATAAAAGTACAATACCACATATTTGATTATGACAATTTATTAGAAAGAAAAATAATAAGTATTAACAAAGAAAACATAGACAATATACAATGCTTAAAAATAACACCTAAAATAAAAAATAGTCTATTACACAAAGATTATATGGGAGCACTTTATAATTTTGGAATAAATATATCAATGATAGGAGATATTTTTATAATTGATGATACTTGTTATTTATTCACAATAAATAAAATATCTGATTACATTATAGATAATTTAAACTATATAAAAAATAGCGAAGTAATAATAGAAAAAATAAACTACAATGATTTAGATATAAAAAAACAATTCATAGAAAAAAATATTTATACTTCATCACTAAGAATAGATACCATTATCTCAAAAATATATAATTTAAGTAGAACCGATGCTGCTAAAAAAATACTAAAAAAGGAAGTTATAGTTAATAGCTTAATAATTACTTCCAAAACTAAAGAACTAAATATTAATGATATAGTAGCAGTTAGAGGTAGTGGTAAATTTATTTTAAATAATTATTACATTAATAAAAAAGATAAATATGTAATTACAATAAATTTATATAAATAACTATTTATTAAAAAAAAATATTATGATAAAATAATAATAGGAGTTGATCAAATGCAACAATTTACGTATGAACAACAAGAAAAACTTGTAGAAAACCAAATAAAACCAAAAAACATGCTTTTTATAATAGGAGCTGTAATAGGAATAATTATTTTAGCAATTATAATAGTAAATATAATAATAGCTATAGCAAAAGGAAATACATGCAAAAATATGTATGAAGAATTAGAAGAATCTACTTTAGATTATTTAGCTGATAGACAAATTGTTTTAAACCCATTATCCCCAACAACAACTGTAACAGTTGAAGAATTATTAAGTAAAGGCTATTTAAACCACGCTATATTCACAATTGATGATATGACTTGTGGTGGTGAGGTTAAAGTTACTAGGGTAAACGACGAATACATATTCACACCAAACTTAACAAATTGTAGTTATTGTACTACAGAAGGTACTTGGTCAGAACCATCAGAAAAACTTCCTAATAAAGATATTATTGATGTTATAGTAACCTACAACTACGTTGAAAAAACAACAAACTACACAACTTGGACAGCTTATTATACTCCAGAAAAATTGGAAACCGACCCAATTACAGATCCAACTGATGATAGATTTGACGTAATAAGTTCCGATGCCAAAAATATCGAAATCGAAATAGATGAAAAAAGTTACTACAAATATAGAGATTTAGAATGGAAATTTTACGCTAATGCTGGAGCAGATTATTCTGGATTTTCTTCAACTCAGCCAGCTGGTTATGAAAAAAAAGATACATCAACAACAATTCAAACAGAATGGACTGAATGGTCTGTAAGCGCACCAAGTGTTGAAGATTATAGATCAATAGAAGAAAAAACAGGTTATAGATTTTACTACGAAGAAGATGGAGTAAAACATTATTACAATAGTGGTGCATACCTACCGGAAGCTCCAGATGACATATATATAGAATATGATAAAAATGATCAATCAAGAATTTTTAGATATAGAGATAATTTATGGAGATGGTACAATGGAGATGCTAGAAAATATAGTAGCTACATGTCAGAACCAACAAACACATACCTTTACAAAGATGAAGAGATAGAAAGATATTCATCATATTCTTCTTGGGATGAAGAATCTAGTATAACTCCTGAAAACGATTATTACCGTGAAGAAATAATTGAAGTAAGAAAAAGATTTAGATTAAAATACGATATGTATTCATTCAATAAACTTAATGAATATGTATCAGAAGAACAATTTTCCCAACAATCTGGTATGACTATTGAAGAAGTATACAATAGAGACGACTTAGAACTTGTCTTAAAATATGAATATATTTACAGAAAATAAAACTAGAAAATAAAATTTCTAGTTTTTTGTTATCCTATAAAAATTAAATGAAGGTTTATTAAATAACCTAATATCCAACACTGAAGTACCAATTCCACTACTAACATATAAATCAGAATCATTAACTTTATAATATTCATCATAATATTTTACTGCTCCATGTGGAGTATGAATCTTACCAATAAATGGAGCCCTAACTTGACCTCCATGTGAATGACCAGCTAAAACTAAATCATAATTATCAATATCAATACTATCAATAAAATCAGGTTCATGAATTAAAAGAATAGAATATAAATCACTATTTTCAGTATAAAAATTACTGAAATCCAAAACCTTTTCTGAAATATTACTATCATCATTATAATTAGAAGATATTCCAGATATTACAAATGGTTCGTTAAAATATAACAACTTATAAGTATCATTCATATTTTCAAAACCACTATTAATCAAAATATCATTAATAACATCTTCATTATCATGATTACCTATTATATAATATTTACCTAATAAAGATTCAATCTTACTTAAAATATTAATTATATCAGAAGTATTCATTGAAACTTCTTCATCAATTAAATCACCAGTAAAAAATACTATATCAGGTTCTATTTTATTTATATCAGAAACTAAATCTTCTAAATCATTTAAAGAAGTACTATTACCAATATGAGTATCACTAAAATGTACCACCTTCATACCATTATTTAAATCTACTTTATAATTACTAACTTTATATTCCTTTACTACTAATCCATAAGTTCCAATAAACATAGCATATAAAAATCCTAGAATAAATACTAAAACCAGACATGCACATACAATTAAAAATTTTTTCATATAAACATAGCCACTAATAAAGTTAAAATCATAGTAAATGAATTATGAATAAAATGTAGCATTGTAGGAACAAAAATATTTTTAGACTTAACTAAAGTATAAGCAAATACGAAGCCTGGAATTGAATATGGAACAATAAATATTAAGTCAATAAAACTATCTAAAGATCCAACCACATGAAAACTTCCAAAAATTAAACCAGATATAAATATAAAAAATGCATCATTATTAAATATTTTTCTAAAACTTAATCTAAATATAATTTCTTCAACAATCGGTGCCACCACAACAGCACTAAAAATCATATAAAAAGGTAATTGTCCAACCATTTCATTTATGATTTCTTGATTATTAGCACTATTACCAGGACTAATTAATAAAACAAATATATTTGATACAATCATTAACCCATAAGCCATTGGCCAGTACTTAATATAATTTTTAAAATAACTTTTAAAATTTTTAAAAAATTCTTTTAAATCATCAATTAAATGTTTATATATTAAAAATAAACTCAATATAAATAATATATTAACAATAACCTGATATATAACTTTAATATTAGTATCTAAATTACCATAATCAATTCCTAATAA
>CAYJEL010000032.1:0-2126 GCA_964369245.1 uncultured Muribaculaceae bacterium | reverse complement strand
TTTCTTTCATATCATCACCCTATATATAATTATACCAAATTTATTCCTTTTTAACACCACCAAATTATAAAATATAATTATTTTCTATTCTAATTTTAACCAAAATGTGATATAATTATAACATGTAACAAGGAGTGGGGAAACCCACTCTTTAAATTATGGAGGTTTTATGTTAGAAAAAATAAAAAAAGAAATTGAACAACCAATAATTGACAAAGGATATTTATTAGATGAAGTAACTTATGAAAAAGAAAACGGAACATATTTCTTAAGAGTAGTAATCGATAAAGATAATGGTTACATTAATATTAATGATTGTGTAACAGTTAATCAATTATTAGATAGTATTTTAGATAATATTAAAGAATTAGACGAAAATTATATTTTAGATATTTGTTCAAAAGAGAAAGGAAGTAAATAATGGACACAAAAAAATTTAAACAAGCTTTAGATTTACTTGTTAAAGAAAAAGGATTAGATCCAGAAATAATTTATAGCGCTATGGAATTAGCTTTAACTAGTGCTTACAAAAAAAACTACAAATCATTATCAAACGTAAGAATTGAACTTGATAAAGATAAAGGAAATATCCATGTTTATTCATTTAAAACAGTTGTTGTAGATGAAGAACAAGAAGCTTATGAACCAATTATGCTTGAAGTAGAAGATGAAGATTCAGAAGAAGAAGGAGCTACTATAATTATAGAAAAACCTTATATATTCGATCCAAGAATCCATATTACTTTAGAAGAAGCAAGAAAAGAAGTTCCAGGTATAGATGTTGGTGAAACAATCGAAGAAGAAGTTACACCAAAAGACTTCGGGAGAGTAGCTGCAGCAACAGCAAAACAAGTTGTTATTCAAAAAATAAAAGAAGCAGAAAAAAACCTAATAGTAGAAGAATTCACAGATAAACAAGATGAAATGCTAACAGGATTAGTAGCCATGGAAGATGTTAGAAACTACTACATTGATTTAGGTAGAACACAAGGTATTTTACCAAAAACAGAAATAATTCCTGGAGAAAATATTGAAATGGGTTCAAACATTAAAGTTTATGTTACAAAAGTAGAAAACGGAACAAAAGGACCATTAATTTTACTTTCACGTACTCATTTTGGATTTGTAAAAAGATTATTTGAATTACAAATACCTGAAATAAATGAAGGAAAAGTATTAATCTACAGCGTAGCTAGAGATGCTGGTAACAGAACAAAAATAGCTGTATACTCAGAATATGATAATATAGATGCAGTAGGAGCATGTATTGGAGAAAAAGGAACAAGAATCTCTAATATATTAAAAGAACTAAGCCATGAAAAAATAGATATTGTTGAATACACAAAAAACAAATCAGAATTCATAGAAAAAGCTTTAAGTCCAGCCAGAGAACTAAACATATTCATAGCTGATGAAACAAAAAGTGAAGCTTTAGTAATTGTAAATAATGAAAACCTTTCACTAGCAATTGGTAAAAAAGGAATAAATGTAAAACTTGCGTCACGTTTAACAAAATTCAAATTAGATATAAAAACATTTGAACAAGCAAAAGAAATGGGAATTAATATCGTAAATGAATAAGCCCAAAAAAACACCAACAAGAATGTGTGTTATATCAAGAGAAAAATTACCAAAAAACGAATTAATAAGAATAGTTAAAAATAAAGAAAATCAAGTATTTATAGATTTAACAGGAAAACAAAATGGACGCGGAGTTTATTTACAAAAAAATACAGAAGTATATAAAAAAGCTAAAAAAACAAAAATATTAAACAAATTATTAGAAATCGAGGTAGATGATTCATTATTTGATGAGTTAGAAAAAATATAGGAGGTGTTTTATATGATGAGTGTTGCAGAATACGCAATTGATATTGATAAAACAATAGCAGAAATTCTAAGAAAATGTGAAGAATTAAATATAAATGTAAAAAATGAAGATGATCTTTTAAGTGATGAAGATATTACTAATTTAGATAATGCAACTTATGAAGAAATGGATAAAATCGCAGATGAAATTATCGAAACAACAAATATAAATGTTGAAAATACAGTAACAAAACAAAAACTAAAGAAAAAAACAGATAAAATTTCAAAGAAAAAAGACTTTGCTAATAAAAGAAAAG
>CAYJEL010000031.1:5310-10825 GCA_964369245.1 uncultured Muribaculaceae bacterium | reverse complement strand
CTTTTAGATTAGTATATATATCACCAATTCAATTTTGGATTGGTGCTAGTATCACACTAGCCAACCCCTTTTTATTCTTTTATGCGACCACTACACTGTAGTGGTCTTTTTTTATTTGAACTTAATCTTATTACAAGAAATTTCTTCTAAAGCACGCCCAATATTTTTTTTAGATCTATATTCATTAGTCTTTAACTGATAATGATCTGTCGTTCTCATTTCTAAAGATCTTTGCGTAACAACATTCACAAGTAAATACTTAGAACCAATATTATTCAAAATCTTATCAATTGATGGATATATCATTTTATCACCTGCCTATTATAAATATATATTATATTTTAATAATATACAAGTAAATCATCAAATATTAACACATTATTGACATTACTTATTAACTTCCTCAATTAAACCCCATAAAATTTCAACCATAGCCCATGTATCTTGCTTACAATACTCAATTAATTTTTGATACTTATGCTTAAATTCAGCTTCATCCATTTTCGGAAACTTAGCATAAGTTACCAAAGCTTGAATACCATTACCAATCTCCATTCCAACATAAGTTAAATCAGTAAATAAAGGTAAAATCTTCTTAATAGAAAAAGAACCAATCATATCTTTGTGATAATAATTAAATAAACTAGATTCCTCACTATTAAATCCCAGTTCTTTATATAAAGAACTTTTTGTTTTAGTTAAATTCATTAAATCAAAAATTCTTTCATTTAATTTTAATAACTCATTTTTATACTCCGGAAACATTACCGCCAATTCTTTAATTCTAGTTTTTTCAAAAGATTCATTATAAACAAGAACAGTTCCCTTGTTAACATCAATATACTCAAGCATCTTAATAAGTAACTCTTCTCTATTATCAAACTCATCCTTAGCTAAAAACTCATAGTGATCTAACTCTTTATCACAAACACCATACTCATTTTCAATATGAATCGAAAACTGAAATAAAGATTGATAATAAGGTTTCTCACCCTTAAATCTAGGTAAAGGACAAGGAAACGTTTCAAAATCTAAATGATATATAGGATACTCTATACAACCAATACCTGCTTTTATTTTTTCTTTATTTATATAAGGAACACTAGTTTCAACTACCCTCTTTTGAATTTGATTTTTATACCTATTCAAATAATTACTAGGCATATCAACCAAATTAACTAAACCACTATTAAGTAAATCATACCTTTCATACTTATTACCACTTTCATCTTTAAAACCATGGTGATTATCAATATAATTTAAAATAGAATTTTTTTTAGGAATAAAATCCCAACAAATCTCAAAAAATTTACACTTAGTAGATTTTTTATTTTCACAAAAAGGACCAATACGACACTTATCTCCATTCAAATTACGGATATTACTCTCAACCTTTTTACGATCAATATCAATTAATTCCATATATTGCTTAGTAACAGAAGTCATATCAAAAAAACATACAATATCATTAAAATTTTCATCCACATCATAAACAGGCTTACCATTTTCGTAAACACCATCAAAAACATATTCACAATTTAAAACACCTAAATAATACTTATTTAAAGAAATCATCTCTTCCCTACTAGTTTGCCTTAAATCATTTTCAATTATATATCTTTGTACAGCTAAATCGTATACATACTTACCAGCACCACCCAAACGTTCAAATAACTTCATCTTCTTTTCTTCATATTTTTTAATAGGCATAAATTCTTCAATATTTAATCCTAAATCCTCTAACAAATAATAAATTCCATCATCACCTTTAGAAAATATAGAATTTTCCTCACCATCTTGCTTAACTGATAAAGACAAAAACTTTTTACTTGTAGTAGCTTTAACTTCTATTATATTAAAATGATCATCAACCTCATTATAAATATCCGTATAACAAATATACTTAATACCATTTATATCACAATCAAAACTCTCCTGATCTTGAGTATTATATGCAAACTTAAAATTACCTTTAAAATACTTAGGCGCTAAAGAACCCGCTAAAATTTCAATTTCATTATAATAAGGTAACATAACTTCTAACTGTTCATCTACAATCTCCAATAAATCATTATCATCCTCATCATACATATTACTAAGTATTTCTTGTATTTTAGCACCATTTTCTTCTTCTTTATATTCTTCAAATGATACATAACTATCTAATTTATTTTTTTTAATATCCTCCAAAGCAACAAACCTTGGACATCTTAAATAATTAATAAAATTTGTTTTTGTAACTGCCATAATTTAACCTCCTTTAAATATTGTAACATAAAAAAGAATGAAATTAATCATTCTTTAAAAATTTATCATCTTTGAATCAAATAAATATTTAAATTCATTTATAACATAATCACAGTCATTAATCTCATCAATTACATTAGGTAATTTAACACCTAATTCATTTTTATAATCTGAAACAACACTCTCACTAGTTACAGAAGAAAAATTACTTCTACTATTTATATTTTTACCATAAACAGTACTAGATAAAGAAAATCTAACAATACACCCATTAACATCTTTAGAAATGCATAAACCTTTAGATAATAAATCTAAATCATATTCATTAATAGAAAAATAATTACCCTCAACAATTATTTTACTAATTATACCTTCAAAATAATTATAACTTCTTTTAACATATTCTTTATTACTCAATATTTTTTTTAATAAAACAATATGTCTTCTACTTTCACCTCTAACGACAAAATCAAAATCCATATTACCATCATTTAAAAATATATAATCTATTACCTCAAGTAAATTTTCAATTTCCAATTCAATAATAGGCAAATGCCTAACTAAACCCCTTTTTTGTTTCTCAATAGTTTTTATAATATCACAATTCATAAAGTCCCCCCCTTAATAAGTTTTAATATTATAACAAAAAATTAAAGTAAATAAAAGCAAAAAAAGAATAAAACTATTCTTTTTTTAAAATTATATCGTCTAATAAATTAGAATCAAGATTATTCACATAATTATCTTTATTAACATCACCAGCAATCAAATACATAGAATCCAAAATAACTTCTTTATTTAAATGATTATTTAATAAAACCCTATCCAAAACATTAACCCTAGAATCACCATTTAAATCACCCAACAAAATCATTTTTAAAGAATCATAAACATAATCATCAATAACCAATTTAATATCTAAATCAGTAGCACTCATACCTTCATATATTAAATCATTTTTATAAATATAAACATTCTCACTATTATTAAAATTACTTACAACATCTACCACATTCATACTAGAGACAATTACATAATTATCAACTATATCATAAATATTACTACTTAATTTTAAATCATCATTATTATTATTTATATTAATTATATATTCCTGAATAGTATAATTATCACTACCAATTACTTCAACAATATAACTATATGGTAAATTTACATCACCCATCAAATTTACATGAGCTAATGGATCATTAGTAATAGCCGTAATTTCACTTTCATATAACATTTTTTTATTAGAAGAAACTGATAAATCATAAACAAATTTATTACTATCAAATGAAAAATCATATCCCAAAATACTTAATTCCTTTAATAATACATCACTAGCAACTTTTACTATATTAAATGTATAAACATTTAAACTACCATCTTCAGCTGTAATAGTAACAGTTCTAACACTCATACCATTTAAAATACCCATTTCATCACTACCGCTAACTTTAGCCTTAAAATCCTCTAAAACAACATCAAATGCCAATAAATTATCAGTAGCTTCAACCTCTAAATTATACTCTTTAATATCAGGACTAAACTCTTTATCTAATACACCTAAAGAAGGAGTTATTAAAGCAACACTATTATTAGTACTATATTCTTTATTTATATTAACTTTATAAATATTTAAAGTCCCATCTTCAGCTGTAACAGTTACATTAATTTCATTATTACCAGCTTTTAGTTCATAAGTTCCAACCCCGCTAACCAAAGATCTATAATCATCACTAACACCACCAACAATAACCCTATCAACTTCATGACCCAAATTTATTGTATAACTATTAACGCTCTTATCAAATTCAGGTTCTAAACTAAATATAGTATCAAAATCTCTAATTTCTAAACTTCTTAAAAAATTGTTAGAAGAATAATTTTTAATAACCTTTATACTATAAATTCGTGTTATACCTATATCAGAAGTAACTTCAATATAAATCATAGTTTCATCTAAAACAAGCTCATAAGTACCATTTCCAGTAATTGTAGAACCATTTAAAATCGAAGCTAAAACAGAAATTTCCTTCAAATTACTATCTACCAATACTTCATAATTAATTTCACTAGGATCAAACATTGGCGATAAATCACCAGTACTAACCTCTAAACTATCTAAAAAATTATCAGTATACATTTTTCGTACAACATTTATTGTATAAACTTGTTCAGTTACAAAATCAGAAGCCAAAACAGTTATCGTAACAACATTAGACCCAACAACAAAATTCTCATTTCCACTTATAGATGCAAACCCTAAAGGATCCTCTAAAATATAACTTAAATCTAAAGAAGTAATCTCATTATCAACAGAAACACTATATTCATATATATTCTTATCAAATTCACTATCAAATGAATAATCACCAGCATCTAAACTTTTAATAAAAGGAGAATTTATATCTTCACGAGTAACATTTAATATATAAGTCCTAACCTCACCATTAGAAGCAGTAACATCTATATTTATAACATTTAAACCTTCATCTAAATCATAAGAAATAAATCCATTTACTATTGCTCCAACATCCTCAGTTAATCCATAAACAAATATATCATCAACATCATTTGAAACAAAAATATCATATTCCAATTTATTTTTATCAAAATCCAATTTTCCCTCACTAGTATATAAATCTTTTAAATAATTATTAGAGCTACCTTTTCTTTCAACTATAATAGCATAAGACTTAGAATTACCACTCTCACTAGTAACTAATAACTGAAATATATTTCTTCCAATTTCTAATTCATAAACCCCATTACCACTTAAAGTAGCACTACTATCCTCTTTAATTCCTTCAATATTAATACTATTTACTTCATTTTCTACTTCAATACGATATAAAGTATTAGATTTGTGAAACAAAGGACTTAATTCAAAACCAGTAATAATATCACTTAAATTATTATTATCACTAGGCCTTTTATCAACATTTATTTTATAAGTTAATGAACTCTCACCATCCGGAGCTACAACATTTATAAAAACTTCATTTATTCCAGTTACAAAATCACTATTACCTACAACTTCATAACTAGCATCTTCCTCACTAGTTTCAATTAAAGTAAAATCAAGAGAAGTACCAGTAGTAATCACATTATACTCTAAAACCTCTTTATTAAAAGTTTGATCTAAAGCATGAGACTTAATAATTATATTATTTAAACTAGCATCATTACTTAACTTTCTAGTTACAACAACTTGATAATCAAGCAAATTACCTTCATCATCTAATGCTGTTAGAGCAATAACATTTTT
>CAYJEL010000031.1:0-5210 GCA_964369245.1 uncultured Muribaculaceae bacterium | reverse complement strand
ATAGTTGTGTCCATAAACCCAGGAACTAAAGCACCTTCATGAATCAATAAAAAATCCAAATCATCATTACTAGATAAATCACGTACCACCTTAATATTATATATTTCCTCATCCCCATTTTGAGCTCTTACAGTAATATATATATTATTTTCTCCCGTTTTTAAAACATACTTTTTATTACCTATTACAGTAGCTACATTACTATTAGCAACAACATCCAAAGTAATATCCAAAACTTCATTTTGAACATTTATTAAATAATTATTATCATCTATTTTAGTAACCTCACTAAATCGATTATGATTAACACTTTTAATACTAGTATCTGTACCCAATCCTCTAGTTATAGTAACACTATAAGTTAAACTACTACCATCTTCAGCAGTAACAATAAGTTCAACTACATTCTCACCAATTTCCAAAGCATATACACCATTACCATTTACAAAAGCATCCTTCTCACTTACAATACCACTTACATCAATACTACTAACATCATTAGAAACTTGCATTGTATAATTTAATAAATTACTATCGAATTCCTCATTTAAACTACCACCGTCAGTTATGATATTACTTAAAGTAGCATCAGAAGACTCATTTTTAACAACACCTAATTTATATGTTAAACTACTACCATCTAAAGCACTTGTAATAATCAAAACCTCAGTAATTCGATTTAGTAACTTATTATTTATAACCCTATATGTAGTAGTTGAAGAAGAAGGAATAATCTCTAAATCAAGACTTTCTAAACCTTTATCAACTAAAACCTCATAATCATAAAAAGTACTATCAAAATCAGCAACAGACACTCCATCAATTTTAATATCAGATAATAAAGCATTACTATCTTTTTCTTTAATAACACTTAAATTATAAATATTAACATCACCTGCTAAACTAGTTACAGTTATATCAATTTTATTCATACCAGCAGATAAATCAGTATTACTAACATTAACAAAAGAATCAGCAGATTCGGCAACACCAGTTACTATCAAATCAGTAACATCACTACCAACTTCAACTAAATAATCATTAAAAATTTTATTGAAAGAAGGACTTAAATCATATATATTACCATCACTAGAAACTTCTAAAGATGATAAATAAGCATTTGAATCAGTTTCTTTATAAACAGATAATATATAAGTTCTTTTACTACCATTCTCACTAGTAACAGTAACATAACAATTATTAACACCTATTTTTAAATTTTCATTACCTACCACCGAAACAACAGATGATGAAACCTCAGGTATATAATTAACATCAAATGAAGAATACTCACTATCAATTGTTAAATAATAAATAGATTTTAAAGGATCAAAATCAAAATCAATAACTGGATTACTTATAGTTAAGCTACTTAATTTATTATTGCTAGCAGGATCTACTACAAAACTATAATTATAAATAGTCGAAGTAGATAAATCCTCAGAAATTACTTCAACCTGATAATTATTAACTACATCCTCAAAAACCAAATTAAAATCACTTACTAAAACATAACTGCCATCAACCATTTTTCTTAAAATAACATTTTGAAAATCATGAGCCTTAATTACTTCCAATTCAACCGTTTTTAAATCAGTAGGAATTTCAATATTGTAATCAGTTACTAAGTTATTAAATTCATATTGACAATGACGTTCATTTTTACATAAATAACCATACATTTTATTAATTAAAATATCACTAGCAAAACCATCACTAGATAAACTTCTAGAAACATTTAAAGTATAAACTCTAACATCCCCATTAGAAGCAGTAACAGAAACCTCAAATATAAAAGAAGTATTATCAATAACTTTATTTCCTGTTCCAACTATTACAGCGCCACCATCTTTAGCTACTGCATCTATTAATAAATCAGTTTGATTAGCATCTAATAAAATATCATATTCAGTTATCCAAGGTTTAAATTCTATATCAATCTCACCATCGTTTAACGTAATACTATCTAAATAATTATTATTAGATAAACTAGATAACTTTGTAATTTTTGCATAACCATTACCATAATGACCAACACCCAAATTATAATAACCACCAGATGGGTTTGGCATAGCAACTACCCCACCTTTAACATTAGTCCAGTTATATCCCATTCCATCAATCATAACAGTATCATAAAATACTAAATTAGAATAATGCTTAGAACATTCTTGATTATAAGTTCCTGTGGCACAGCCAGGTTTAGGAGATAAATTAGATGAAGAAACTATTGCAACAGAACCAGTGTGTCCAGATATAAATGATGAACCTCCACCTGCACCATAAACACAAGTAGAACCTCCACCACCATAATATCCATTACCACCAGAACATCCACCACTAGCATAACCAAACCCAGAGTTATAATACCCAGAATACTGGCGAGCCCCAGCAGAAACTTGAGTACCACCATGAGTTCCACCACCAGAATACCCAACAAGTCCTCCTCCAGCACCCTCATATATTAAATTATTTCCACTACCAGAACCACTTCCACCAGCAACCATAATCCTAGAAGCAACAGAAGAACTACTACTCCAACTACCAGAACTTAACCTAAAATCAGTAGCTCCACCACCAGGATAACCACCATGATTTCCAGTACCTCCATTAAAAGAAGTTCCATTATTAATGGCATTTAACCCTTCACCAACATAAACATAAATTACTTGCCCTTTTTTAAGTGCTATAGTTCCAGCAGTATATCCAGAATAAGACCTAGATGCAATCCCAGTAGCACCCCAAGCTTCAAAATAATAAATACCATCTTCTGAAGCTGTAAAAGTTTGATAATTACCAGTATACTCAAAACCATCAACAACAATAACATTTGTTTTTTTAATATATAAATAATAAGTTTTAATTTCCTCATTCAAAGTTGATGTAACAACAATAACATCACCATCATCAAAATACTTATCACCACTAACAGTTACTACAGCTTCATCAAAATAAGTTGTAACATCAATATCAAAGTTATAAATATTATTAGGAACAACTATATCATATCTTAAATTAATAGGATTAAATACAAATTCAACATCTTCATTATTTAATTTTATATCTCTTACATTAGCACTTTTTTCTCTAGTAATATTTAAAGTATAAGGCATATTAGAACTACCATCTTCAGAAGTTACTAAAATTACTACCGAATAAAAATTATCAGTAAAAGTTAATATATTATCACTAGTTCCAATAACATCAACAAATTGACTAACAGAAGTTTTAACACCTTCAATTTTTAAAAACTCCGTATTAAATGGAACATTAATATCATAAACATAATTTTCTTTACTAAATGATTCAATTGAAACACCATTTACTTTAATTCCATCTAAACTACTATCACTTAAAGGACTTCTATTAAAATTAATTGTATAATTATTTAAATCACCATAATTATTAGTAACAGTTATCAAATGAGCAGAGTTATTCATAGGTATATCAATAATTTCAAAACCCAGAACATTATTAAAATCACTACTACTACCAGTTATATCTACTGAAACATTATCACTATCTAAATTCACATCATAACTATAAACATCTTCAGTTAAAATAACTTCAACACCATCTACCATTAATGTATCTAAAACTGGTTCAACATAATCAGGTAAATATTCAATTGAAGCATAACCATTACCATTATGTCCAATACCAACACCATATACTCCACCACTAGTATTTGGCATAGCTTCTCTGCTTCCTTTAGCATGAGTCCATTTATAACCCAATCCATCAATCATAACAGTATCTAAAAATACTTTATTAGAATAATGTACAGAACAACTATATAAATTAATTCCTGTTGTACAACCACTTTTAGGAGTTATATTAGTAGCTGAATTAATTGCAACTGATCCAGTATGTCCAGATATAAATGATGAACCACCACCAGCACCATTAACACAAGTAGCACCTCCACCACCGTAGTATCCACCACCTCCAGTACAACCACCATTAGCAGTTCCAAAACCAGAATTGTGATAACTAGTTGATTGACGTCCTCCAGCAGAAACTTGAGTCCCTCCATGAGTTCCGCCACCAGAATAACCATATAATCCGCCACCAGCTCCTGCTCCACTTGCAGTATTACCAGTTCCACTTCCTGCTCCAGCCGCCACCATAATTCTTGAAGCCAAAGAAGTCAAATTATTCCAAACTCCAGATACTAACCTAAAATCAGTAGCACCTCCACCATTAACTCCACCTTGATTGGCAAGTCCATTATTAAATTGCGAAATATCACCAACATGTCCACCAGATTGACCTACATATACATAAATAACCTCACCTGCTGTTAAATAAATAACACCAGCTGTATAAGCACCCTTACTAGCTGTATTATAAGAAGAAGCACCCCAAGCTTCCAAATAATAATAACCATCAACTGGTACAATATAAGTTTGATAATTACCTGTGTAAGAAAAATTACTAACTAAAGCTTTTCTTTCAACATTAAAAATATAAGTACTGCTTTCCAATGAACCACTATCAACATTAACAACAACTTCATTCATACCAACACTTAAATTAGTATCACTTATTGTATAATCAACACCACTAGATACATCAATAGAAAAATCTAAACTTTCAACATTATAATCAACAACAATATCATATTTTTTTACATATGGTTTAAATAAAAAATCTACACCATTAATTTTTATATCACTAGCAGTAGTATCAATTAAAATAGGATTTAATTTATACAATTTAAAATCCCCACTACCATTCATAATACTAATATAATGAGGTTTATTTAAATTTAATACAACATCACCATCACCATAAACAACCGTATTTACCCCAGTTAATTTATATGAAATATTAGTTTCAAAATTATCCCGTGGAATATAAACATCATATTCTAAATCACTCTCACTAATATTTTCATAAATAATTCCTTCGTCTACTTTTATTTCATTAAAATAAGACCCAGATGCTAAACAAGTTGAAATGAAACAAAAGTATATAAATAACACAAATAATACTTTTTTCATACAAACTCCTCTTTATTATAACTTAATTATATCAAAGACAAATAAAAAAAACAACAAAAAAAGATGAATAGTTAATTCACCTTTAATATAAAAACTTAACTTGTAAATAATGATTGATTATTGCCATTGAATCATTTAAATCAATTATACCATTTTTATTAATATCAGCAGCCATTTTATAAGCATCAGAGAAAACCTCTTTTT
>CAYJEL010000030.1:0-11031 GCA_964369245.1 uncultured Muribaculaceae bacterium | reverse complement strand
GAATATTCAAATTTATATTGGTTGATATTTGCTTGCCATGAGTATGTTATACAACCTTGAAGTGGTTCTGAGGTTTTTGGGTTTGTTGGTAATTCGGAAATTAATCCGTTGTTAATTAAATCTTGGAACTGTATTGTTTTAGTTTGATTACTTGTTTCTAGATTATTGTTTACTGAATATTTTAACGCTTGGTCTAATAACATTTCTATTTGAGTTTCGTAGGCATTTTGTTTTGAGTTATTTATTACTCCATTGGTTACTGGTATTATTATTGCTAGAATTACTCCTAGTATAATTAATACTGCTAGTAACTCGATTAAAGTAAAAGCTTTTTTCATGTTATTCTCCTTTATTTATTTTTTCGATATCATACATTGTTTGACCTAAATCAAATTTTTCTTTTTTTCTTTTTTTGATATATTCATTTATATCATCAGTATCTTTTGTAGGTTCTTTTTTTTCTTCTTTTATACTATTTGTAATTTCTTCAAAAATATCAATAGTTTCTTTTTTTGTTTTTTTATTTTTTTTAGTTTTTTCTTCTTTTATTTTTTCTTTTATTTTTTCTGTTTTTTCTTCTTTTATTTCTTGTTTAATTTCTTCTTTTGGTTCTTCAATTATTTTTTCTTTAGTTTGTTTTTTCTTTGGTCTTTTAGCTACATTTACTATTATAACAATGTAAGTTAATACTAGTACTGTTCCTAATCCTATTATAATATAAATAAGTAGTGTTTCGTTATTTTTAACTTCTACTTGTTTATATATTTGCAATGTATTTTCTACTTCATCGTATGAATAGATGTTTTTTTCACCTGTTTGTAAGTTAAGTCCATATATTAATGGATATGAATCTTTTTTATATCCTATTAAAGTAATATTATTAATTTTAACTGTTGTTTTTTCATAGTCTATTAATTCTTCTTCAAACGGAAGTGGTGTTATGAAGATTTGATTAAAGTTGATTTCTTCATATTTTGTATACTCATTATTTTCATAAAGAAATAAACTAGTTACTCCACTTTCATCTTTTAAAGCTATTAGTGTTTGTTTTGTTGTTTCGTTATATACACTTGGTACTTCTTCTTCATTAATCAGTGTTGTGTTTTCTTGATAAAATACTGATGTTTGAGGAAAGAATTCTCTTTTTCTAATTACTGTATAATTTTTATTATCAACAGTTACATTAATTGGATCTAATTCTTTTACTGTTAAATTTATTTTATAAGTTTTAGTGGAACCATTTTGAGCTCTTACTGTTACTTCTATAATATTCATTCCTTCATTAACTTGAATATTACCTGATCCTGATATGGTTGCTGTTGAGTCTTCTTTTGATGCTATAACATTTACTTCTGTAACTCCATTTTCTACTTCTAGTGAGTATTCTAATGTATCTCGATCAAATGTTGGAGTAAGTTCGTAACCTTCAATAGAAAGTGATTTTAGGTAGTTATTTTTACTATAACTATCTTCTAGTTCTTGCTGAGTAATTGTTCTAAATGTTACAGATTTTGGACTTACTGTCATGGCTGTATTAGTATTAAAGTCTAAAACTCTTGGGTTTACAACTGATACTTGAGCATTACCTGAAGATGTTGCTTTAAATGTAAATGTATATGTTTTAGAAGTTATTGTTCCATTACCAACATCAGCAACGCTTAATCCTCCAGCTGTGGAGCTAGAAAATGTTAAGTTTGATGATCCTTGAACATCAAAATACCATGCTCCTAAGGTATTAGAAGAATATACTTTAACTGTTATATTTACAGTATCCCCTACTATTACTTGTGATTTATTAGTTGTAACACTAATTGTGGCACTGGATGCATTTATGTTATCTATGTTAAATAAACTTAGACATGTTATAAATATTATTACTGCTATTTTTTTCATTATTTCCCCCCTTATTGAATTATGTAACTTACGTTTAAAATATGTTTTTGAACCATTAGTAAATCTAGAATATCTATTATTCCATCTTTATTTACATCAGCACTTAATGATTGAGCCATATTTAATTTATGAGCTTTTAAAATTTCTTTTTGAACCATAAGTAAATCAACTATATCAGTTAATGAATCACCGTTTACATCACCATATAAAACGTAAGAAAATAGTTTAGTTTCATTATTAGCTGTTATTTCTACTGTATAACTTGTAGCCATATTACCTGTTGTTAGTATGTTACCACCTTGGTCTTTTACTACTACTGTAGCATTAGGATTAGAGGCTATAACAGCATTTTTTATATTATCAACATTTGTTAATCCTGATAGATAAACATCTAATATTCTTAATGATGTTAAGTTATTCAAAGTTTCTTCTAGTGTCATTAAGTTTTCATCTGGTTGTAGTTTTTTTACATTTATTTCATAGTTTTTAGTACTGCCATTAGCGGCTGTTACTGTTATTACTATTTTTTGTTCTTCTTCTTTAATTTCAATATCGCCTAATCCTGTTATAGTAGCGCCATCATCAATTGGTGTTGCTTCTATATTTAAGTTAGTAACATTGTGTGGTATTTCTAAGTTATAACTAGTTGTATTATAACTAAAGTTAGCGATTAAACTTCCATTAACCACTAAACTATTTAAATAGTTAATTGGGCTTTCTTCTGATGGTTTTGGGGAAGATTCAGGCATGTTTTGATATACTGGAATTTTAAAGACAAATGGTGTTTTATAAAATTCACTTTCTAAACTTTTTAAATAAGCGTTATAGGTAGCTTGTCCTTCATGATAAGGTGCTTCTATATTTTGCATATATTGGTAGTTAAAGCAATTTGTATATCCTTGACATAATACATCCCATTTTTGGAAATAGTTTGTGTCTAATCCGTATTCTATATAACCATCTAATATCCAGTTTGCTCCTCCTATAATTGCAGCACTTTCTGAGTTCCATCCTTCTTGGACAGCTCTTGATAGACCGTTATATATTATTAAATCTTGGCTTCCTGATGCTCCAATATTATAATAGTTGTAAAAACCATTAAATTGTGGATATGATGGGTATGTTCCTTGAACTAAGCCACTTCTTGTACTTCCTACTTCTTGTCTTATTCTTGAGGCTAGATGATATGGTGATACTGTAGATTCAGCCGCTGCTTCCATTATAACTTCAGCAAATGATTTTGTGCCACCATCAACTTTATCAATAGCCATATAGCTTCCAGCTAAAATCTTTTCAACACCAGTAATTGTATGAACATGTTCGTTGTACATTAAACTTTCAAACATAAAAACATTTACTTCATCTAAGAAGTTTCTTGAATCTAGGTAGTAAGCAACTATTTCTGGTGAGGCTGAATACCAGTTTGTTCCTCCACCTGAAAATGAGTTATCAAATGTATTTGTAGTTGGATTATAGGTATCTAAGTTTTTAAGTCCGTCTCTTGAGTTATTACTATCCCAAATTAAACTTTTATTATAACTATAAGATTCGTAGTATACTGCAGTACTAAAATCCATTAAATAAGACCCATTTTCATCAGCTTTATTATTAGTTGTATCAACTCTTATAAAAACTGCATTTGGATAAATTTCGTGAAGTTTTAATAATTTTTCTTGATAATCTGCTGGAAATTTAGCTAGTTCTTCTTGAAACTGATAATTAGTATCTGGTTCTTCTTCAATTACTACATCTTTAAAAAACGTTGAACAGCTATAAGCATGGGTATCATTATAAATGATTTTTAGCCAATTACCATCGCAACCTGAGTTTTCACTTGTTACTTCATCAACAACAGTTACTACTCTTCCATCATTATAGTAATCTAATTTATTTCCAGTTATAGATGGCATATCTCTTACTGATACTCCACCACCTGTTACTTCCATTTTCTTTTCTTCGTAACCAAAAATAGTTAATGGGAATATTGAAAAAATTATACTTGTTAGCATAATTAAAGTTATTGCTTTTTTCATTACATCCACCTACCTTACTATTACATTATATCAAATTTTGTCATATTTTGTATATAGATTTTTTGTGTTATAATATTTTTTGTAATGAAATTACACAATAAAAGGAAACCGTAATCCTACGAGTTTCCGACATATCTTTCGATATACAATATTATATGTTTATTAATAAATAATGTGATTTGATATTTACATTATTTTTTATTGTGTTAAAATATAAGTAAATTGAGGTGGATTTATGGAAAGTTTTATTCATGAATTTAAAATATTTTTAAATAGCAAAAAAGAATTTGATAAAAGTGTTAAGGGGGAGGAAAATTTATTTAGAAAGTTTTTAATGTGTATTCCTAATAGTTTAACCTATATTAGAATGCTATCACCTACTTTTATTACACCTTTAGTACTTACTAATAATTATAGTGGAGCTTTGATTGCTATGGTTTTAGCAGCTTCGACTGACTTTTTAGATGGTTTTATTGCTAGAAAAGGTAATGTCACAAGTGAATATGGACGTAACTTAGATGCTTTAGCTGATAAATTTTTTGCCTTAAGTTTATCTTTGCCTTTAATTGTTTTTCCTGAAAATATTATTAGTTTAATTTTAGGTGAATTATTTATAATTAAATGTGTTGCTAAATCAAGATTAAGTGGTAACAACCCTCAAACTACTATCTTAGGTAAGGTTAAAAGTAGCTGTGTATTTAGTTATTTAATTGGGTGTTATTTATTTAATTTTTTGGAGCTTGATTTAAATAATTTAATTGTTCCTTTAGTTATAACTAATACCTTACAAGTAGCTACTGCTTTGGAACAAGATAAAATTAATAAACATAAACAAAGATTAAAGGAGATTGAATTAGAAAGACAAGAATTAGAAAATTTGAAGATATCTTTAGTTTCTAAGGATGTTGAAATTAGTAAAGTTAAAACTTTAAAATAATTTACATATTTATATTTTTAATTCATATATTTTATTAAACAGAAAGAGAGGAAATAAAATATATGGAAACATTAAAAGTAGGATCTAAATCTAATCCAAATTCAGTTGCAGGAGCTTTAGCTAATATATTTCGTGAAAAAGGAAGTGTTGAAATTCAAGCTATTGGAGCTGGAGCTTTAAATCAAGCTATAAAATCAATTGCTATTGCTAGAGGATTTGTTGCTCCATCAGGTAAAAATTTAGTTTGTATTCCAGCATTTACGGATATTGTAATTGATGGTGATGAAAGAACAGCTATCAAATTAATTGTTGAGGCAAAATAAAAAAAAGATTAAAGATATGAGTTTATGACATCCATAAATTCTTTTTTTATTTCTTCTAATCTTTTTTCTGTATTTGCTTCAAATCTAACTGTTATATTAGGTGATGTATTTGAGTATCTTACTAAAGCCCAAGAGTCTTTGAATTCTACTCTAATACCATCTATATCGTTAAAGTTATATTGTTTTTTTATACTATAATCTTTTAATTTATCAACCACTATTATTTTATTTTGTTCTGTTGTTTTTATTTTTATTTCATCTGTTGAATAATATTTATCTATATCTTGTGATAATTCATGTAATGTTTTATCTGTATTAGATAGTATTTCAATCATTCTAAGTCCTGCGTATAATCCATCATCAAATGTTTTGAATCTATCTCCAAACCAAATATGTCCTGAATATTCTCCACCAAAATCTAAGTTTAGTTCTCTCATTTTTCTAAATTGATATGAATTTCCAGTTCTATTCATAACTACTTCTAGTCCTAATTTTTGTAAACCATCTATTAAAGTTTTTGAACATTTAACATCTATTAAACCTTTTTTAACTTTTAAATTATTGTTTAAATATCTATAAACTATTAACATAAATATATCAGTATCAATTATATTTCCTTTGTTATCAACACATCTTACTCTATCACCATCGGCATCGAAAGCTATCCCTAAATCTAAGTTATTTTCTACAACATATTTTTGTAAATCAACTAAATTTTCTTTTACTGCTGGGTCTGGGTGATGATTTGGGAAAGTTCCGTCTGAATCACAATATAGTAAATGAGATTCTATATTTAATTTTTCTAATACGTCTTTAATAATTACACTACAAGTTCCATTCCCACTATCAAAGGCTGCTTTGATTTTTTTATTTGATATTTGTAACGAGTTATTTAGTAATTCTACATATTCGTTTTTAATATCATAATTAGTTAATTTACCTTTTCCTGATTTAAATTTATTTTCTTTTATAAAGTTTTTGAAATTGGTAATTTCTTCACCACAAGCATTTCCTAATTCGTTGAATGATACTTTAAATCCATTATCATTAGCTGGATTGTGAGAAGCTGTTATCATTACAGCACACCAGATATCTAGTTTGTATCTAGCGTGGTAATACATAGGGGTTGTTACTAAACCTAAGTTTACAACTTCTACACCTGTTTCTAATAATCCTTTTATTAAGTTTTGTGCTAATATTGGTGAGGATAATCTATTATCATAACCTACTAATACTTTTTTACTATCTGTATAACTACCTAATCCTTTACCAATTATATAAGCTGTTTCATCAAATAGGTTTTCTTGATATGTTCCTCTTATATCATAAGCTCTAAAAATTACTTCGTTCATTTGAATCATTCCTTCCATTATTAAGTATAAACTATTTTTATATTTTTGTAAATTTAATTTATAATAAAAAGACTATTTCTAGTCTTCTAAAATATTAACAAAATTTATAAGTAATTTTTCAATTTAAATAATATACTATTGTTTTTCTTTTAAATATCTTTTTAATAAAAATGTCATAAAATATGGAAAAGTATAAAATTTACCATTAAATCCTATGTTTTTATTACATAATTTAATTCCATATTTTATATCTTTATAATTGTTATTGATTAAATTATTTAAAGAAAGTGTACTATTATCACTGGCTTTTACTTCTACTGGAATTAAACTATTTTCATCTCTAATAAAGAAATCCATCTCTAATGTATTTTTTTCATTTTTATAAAAATATAAGTTATACCCTTGTTTAATTAGCATGTCTGCAATAACATTTTCGTATATTGCCCCTTTATAAGTATTAAAATTTTGATTTTTTCTTAAGTCTTCTTGCGCTTCTTCGTCAAGTGAACCAATTAATAAACCGGTATCTCCAAAATATAATCTAAAATTATTAGGGTTATAATTACCTTTTAGAGGTAAGCCTAGTTGTTCTAACGAATAACAAATATTAATAATTCCTGCTCTATCAAGCCATTCTACTACACCTATATAATCTCTGTTCCTTGCTCCTGGTGATATTTTAGTTATTTGAAATTTCTTATTTTCATTACCAAGGAATACTGGAATTTTTTTATATATAGAAAGTATTTTGCTTTGGTCTAAACCTTCAGCATATTTAGTTATATCTTCTTCATAATCTAATAGTATTTGTTGTTGCATTTTCAAAATACCACTAAAATTTTTATTTTCAATGAAATTATTAACTATTGCAGGCATTCCACCAATAATCATATATTCTTTAAAACTTTCTAACATTACATCATACATAGTAGTAGATAATGGTTCTAATTTTACCATACTATTTAACATATCATTTATTACGTCTTCTTTGTAACCTTTTGCCCATAAAAATTCTTCAAAATCCATAGAATGTAATGTGTAATCTTCTTTATTTCCAACGCTATTTGATTCTATTTTTTTGTAATTTATTCCCATTAATGACCCAGAACATATTACATCATATCTTCCATCTTCTCTAAATGATTTTAAAGATGTTGCAGTACTAACATATTCTTGCATTTCATCAAAAAATATTAGTGTTTCATTTGGTATAATTTCTATATTGGGACGTCTGAGTGTTATTTCTTTAATGATTTCATCTACAACAAACGTTTTATCAAACATAGTTTTAAATTCAGGATTTAAAGCAAAATTTATCTCTATAAATGATTTATAATTATTTAATCCAAAATTCCTAATTGCATTAGTTTTCCCTATTTGTCGAGCACCCTTTATAATAAGTGGTAATCTATTATGATTACTTTTCCATTCTACTAAAAATTTATCTATTTTCCTATTTAAACGTTCCATATTTTCACCTCTCTAATATCATTTTATCACATTTCCCCTAATACAACAACACCCATTCCCCACATTTTCCCATGGTTTTTAGAGGTGTTTTCCCACATTTTCCCGGATTTTCTTGCTTTTTTATCAATTAGTAAATGATTTTTTTGGATAAATGATGTTATTTCATATCTATTATTACTTAATTTTAGATATATTATTTTATGTATATTTTAATGGTTATGTGTTTAATTTATAATAAAAAGACTATTTCTAGTCTTCTAAAAAATATAAAACCAATTTTTCATAATTATCTTGACTGGTTTTAATAGTATCAATTAAATATCCTTTTTGATTATTAGTTTGATATTCTCTCATACCTCTAATATAAAAGTCTTTGTTTCTATCTTCTATATAAAATAGCATAATATTATTAATTAAACATTCTCTAAACATAATAATTCTACCAACTCTAGCATTTCCATCTTGAAAAGGATGAATAGTCTCAAATTTAACATGAAATTCTATGATATTTTTTAAAGTTTTGGGGTTGTTTTGATACCAAATTAGTAAGTTTTTCATATCGTCCGCTACTTTATTTGGTAATGATTTATATGTTAATTTTTATGATTATATTAATTAGTTTATTATTTGCTTATAAATATTTTGTTTTAAAAAAGTGATTTTAAAATCACTTTATATTTCCTATCATAAATGGGTATTGTTTATTTTTTAAATTAACTTTTACACATTCGTGTAATAGTTTTTCATCACCTTTAAATTTAACTGATAAGTAATTGGTTGTATGACCGATTAAATAATCATTTTTAAATACTTCTGGTATTACTATGACATCTTTATTAATAAATTTATCCATGTAGTTATTTTCTAATTGTAGTGAAATATCTAATAGTTTACGTACTCTTTGTTTTTTAGTTATTTCATCTATTTGGTTTTCCATATTAGCGGCAATAGTACCTTCTCTTTTTGAATAAGGAAATACATGAATTTTTGAAAAGTTTATTTTCTTTATTGTTTCTATTGTTTCTTTAAATAATTCTTCTGTTTCACTTGGAAATCCTACAATTACATCTGTTGTAAGTGAAATATCTGGTCTTGCATTTCTTATTTTATTTACTCTATTTATGAAATATTCTTTATCATATTTTCTATTCATTAGTTTTAATATTTCGTTACTTCCTGATTGTAAAGGAATGTGAATATGATTAGCTAAGATATTATTGTTTTTAAATAGTTCAATTATTTCATCTGTTATTTCACTTATTTCAATTGACGATATTCTTAAATTAACTAGTCCTTTTATTTTTAATATATCTGTTAGTAGGTTATAAAATGTATAGTTATTTATTTTATAACTACCTGTATGAATCCCTGTTAAAACTATTTCTTTATGGTTATTATTTACTAGTGTTGTTATTTCTTTTATAACATCATCTTTGTTTTTACATCTTAATTTTCCTCTTGTATATGGAATAATGCAGTAAGTACAAAAGTTCTCACAACCGTCTTGAATTTTAACAAACGCTCTTGTTCTATCAAAGTTATTTAGTTTCATTTCTTCGAATTCTATTTTATTTAAATCATATAATTTTGTTATATTTTTTCCTTGATATTCTTTGATATAATCCACTATTTTACTTTTATCTTGGTTACCTAGTATTATATCAACATCTTTCAGTAGTTCTGGTTTTACTTGACTTAAGCAACCTGTTACTATTATCAAACGATTTTCTTTTTTAAATTTACGAATCATTTGAAGTGATTTTTTTTCTGCTTCGTTAGTCACAAAACAAGTATTGACAACGACTATATCTGCATCATCAATACTTGCTTTTTCATAACCTTCATTAATTAATATATCACTCATTACTTTTGATTCATATGAATTAACTTTACAACCTAATGTGTGAATATAAAATGTCATAAATTACTCCTAAAATCTTTTAGTTCTTTTAAAAATTCTTCGTCTTGTTTATCTTTACCAAAGATTGGAGAAATAAATTCTGAATTTTTAAATCGTTTTTTTTCTATTGGTTCTTCTACTTCAATTGTAAGTGGTTCATTTTTGATAATATTTTCTTCTGGGTAATTATTTAAAATATTTTGTTCTTGATAGTTACTTGTTATACTTTGTTCTTGATAATTATTTAATACATTATTTTCTTGATAGTTATTTATTTGTGGTGTTTCTTCATTTATTGTTTCAAACAAGTCATTTTTTTCTATAGAGTTTATATTATATTCGATAGTATCGTTTATAAATTCTTCTTGATTAGTAATGGCTTCTATGTATTCTTTTTCTAATTCTTCTGTTATAACTTGAACTTTTTTTTCTTCTGTTAAAGCTTTATTATTTTTCATTATATTTTTATCTTCTTCTGACATATTTTTTTTCTTTTCTTCAACTGCTTTTACTAGTTCTTGATAACTGATAATAGCAGTATCTTCTTGTTCTTGTTCATAACTTGTTAGTTGTCTTTCTGTTGCTTCACAACCTTCTAAAGATTTTAAAACTATTTCTAAATTAGATTCTTGTTTTTCTATTTTTTCTAAATCAATTGGTTTTATTCTTTTTTCTTTTTTGTTTGTAACTAACATTATTAAAATTAGTATTATTATAATACAACCTATTAATATCATATATTCCATATTACCACTCCATCATTTCATAATTTATTATTCCTAGTAAGACTATCGGAACTGTTTCTACTCTTAAAATATTATTTCCTAAGGTTGTTGGGATAAATTGTTTTTCTATTAATATTTTTTCTTCGTTTGGAGTTAAACCACCTTCTGGTCCAACAATTAGTGTTATTTCATCTGTTTTAGTTAATACTTTTTTCAAGGTATTATCTTTATTTACTGTACTGCACATTATTTTAAGTCCAGGTATGTTTAAGTCTTTTAGTTTTGTCACTGGTAAAATTTGGGGGATATCAAGTCTTTTTGATTGTTCACTTGCTTCTTTGCATATTTTAGTCCAGCGATTTATTTTTTTTTCTTCATCTTTTACTTTTACTACACTT
>CAYJEL010000029.1:0-11144 GCA_964369245.1 uncultured Muribaculaceae bacterium | reverse complement strand
GGACCCTTAGCTCAGTTGGTTAGAGCATCCGGCTCATAACCGGACGGTCGTAGGTTCGAGTCCTACAGGGTCCACCATTTAATGCAGGCGTGGCGAAATTGGCAGACGCACTAGACTTAGGATCTAGCGCCTTACGGCATGGGGGTTCAAGTCCCTTCACTTGCACCAATTAAAAACTTAAATCTATTTATTTAGAATTTATATAAGCAATCAATCGATTGCTTTTTTTGTAATAAAATTCAATAAAAAAAACACTTTTGTGCTTATTTTTGAATCATATTTAATAAATTAATTTTAAACATATCTTTTTCTGAATTTTGTTTTGATATCATTACACCTTTATAAGTTGTTAATTCTGATTGATGACCTTCTCCTAAAATTCCTTCTGGAGTTATTTTTTCTAAAATAACTGATTTTTTAGATAAATCAACTTTATAATGTAATACTATTTGTCCATGTACTTTTAAAAACATTGCATCTGTTGGTAATTTTACTGCATATGATGTAATATCTTGTTCAGTAGAAACTATATCTCCAACAAATTTTCCTTCTTTAAATGATGGATAATAAGAGAAATACATTTTCTTATAAGCAAGCATATTATATTTTTTTAAAGACCTTTCGTATTTACGAAACTCATTTTCATTTATATATTCAAAAATATATCCATTCATTTGTTCACCCACTTTGCTATTGTATTAATATTTTATCATATATATTTTTTAAAGTAAATAAAAAAAGCGAATGTTTTACGCTTCTTTCATATTTCCAGTGTAAATATAACCAGCATTTAATAATGTTGTATCATTTAATACTGACCATTTACGATCTGTTCCTGCAACTTGTGATTGAGTACGTGTTCTATAACGATATTGTACTACATAATCATAAACAGCTTCTCCATATGTATAACCATAAATAGCTTCTTTAACTACTTTTTCATGTGGTACTTCTACTACATAAGGAACTTCAACAGTTACAGTTTCATATAAATCTGTAACTTTTTGATATGTTGTAATACAAGAGTTTTGATATACAAAATAGTTACTTCCATATGATGCACATGAAGCAATACCATCACTAGTAGTTGTTGTTTTTGAACAAGTCATACTAGCTCCTGAACCATTTGCAGTATATCCTTCTGGACAACTATAAGTAGTTGCTGTTCCACTTGTGTAAGATCTTGTATATTTTTTATATTTATATACTCTTTTTATAACACATCCGTCGCATTCATAAACAGATTCAACTCCTACGAATTCATATCTAATTGTGTCTGTATCAGTTTGAGCGTAATCAAAAGAAGCATAACCTTGGTATACCCATTCCCCATATCCTCCAGATGTTCCTGAATTTTTGATAGGATCAGCGTATTCTGTATTTGTTGTTGTACCATATAAAATCGGTTTAACATCTCCGACTACTGTGTCATATCTAGTACCTACTTTGATTTGTTCAGTAATTGTTTCATATCTTGTTTCTTTAACATATTCTGTTATTGTTGTTTCTTTATATCCAATAATACCGTAATCAGTACCATCATTTACTAATACTTTTTCAGTTCTTTTTTCAACTTGTGTTAAATTATCAACTGAAACATAAGTTGATGACCATTCTGTCCAAGGTAACCATGCTGAATATTCATTTTGAGTAATTTTAATATACTCATATAAATATTTTTTTTCTTCTGGTTCTGGATCAACTGGTGGTTCTGGATCAACTGGTGGTTCTGGATCAACTGGTGGTTCTGGATCAACTGGTGGTTTTGGATCTAATGGTGGTTTTGGATCAACTGGTGGAGTTGGAATTTTATCCCCTTCACCACTTGGTTGTTCTGGTTCACATATATATGTGTCACAGTAATCATAACATCCCATTATTACAATAATATAATCTGAAAAATCTGAACAAGTTAATTGAACTGTCATTTGATATTCAGTTTCTAATTTAGTTAATTTAACATATGATCTTTCTAAATCACATACTTCATTATTACTATCTTTTAATTCTAATACTAATTTTTTTTCTATCATTTCACCTAAAGTTAAGGTAACAGTATCACCTATATTTTCAGGTAATCTTTCAATAGTAAAATAATCTTTTGCTGCATCTCTCATATCATTGATATTATCAGCAAATAATCTACCATATAAAGCTTCTAATTTTTGGTCTAAAGCATCTTGTACTGCTCCAGCAATATCATCATTCTCTACATAGTTATCATTTAAATAATCTTTAGTTGGAAATAACCAAATTAAGATAAATACAAATAATAATACAATTAATAATTGAATTATTACTTCTTTAATAGATAAAGTTCTTTTTTCTTCGTACATAAATTCTCCCCCTTTAAATTTATAGCAAATATATTAACACGGATTAATAAATAAGTCAAATTTCAATTATTTTTATTTGACTTTGTGTATTTTCCGGTGTTGCGCATAATATTATACCATATATTTAAATTTTGTCAACTTCTAATTTTTTATATTAATAAGGGCTATTGTACACCCATTATTGTGATAGAAACTTTTATATTCTTTGATATTTTTGTTTCTTTTTAATGTTTCCCATGTTGTATTTCTTAAAATACCTTGTCCAACCCCATGAATTATTGTAATAACATTATTTTTCATTTTAATATTGTCATTTATAAAATCATTTATTTTTACTCTTGCACTTTCACGGTCAAAGCCGTGAATATCTATTGAAGGTAAATTATCAATAAATATTATTTCGTTTAGATTCGTTATAGACATTTATTACCTCTTTTAATTCAGGAACTGAATTTCTACCACCTAATCTTGTCACTGATATAGCACCAGTTATATTTGATATTTCTAAAATATTTTTTAAGTGATAGTTTTTTACAATACCATAAGTGAATGCCCCGTGGTAAATATCTCCTGCTCCTGTTGAATCAATAGCTTTAACTTTAAGTGATGGTATTATTTTTATTTCATCATTTATTTTAGTTAAACTACCGTTTGCTTCTAGAGTTATTACTATATTAGTATTAAATGTTTCTTGCATTTTATGATATAAATTATTTATTTCATTTTTATCATTAACATCTATTTTAATATTAGTAACACTTTCAGCAAATTCTTGTGAACATACTAAGTAAGTTACTTTTTTACATAATTCAATAATTTCTGGTTTATTTCTTCCAGCATCTATGATACTTATGGCATCAGGATATTGTTCTAATAGTTGCAGTGAAATTTCATATTCTTGACCATCTAAATAGATTAAATCTGGTTTAAATGAAAGATTTAAATTTGAAAGTTTCATATCACTAGCTCTATGAGTATAAACTGTTCTTTTACCATTTGTGTGATTAGCTAAAATAAAACTTGTGGTTGTTTGATATTTATCACTAATTTGCATATAATCTGTATTAACATTTACTTCTTTAAATTCTTCTATTATTTTTTTACCATATAAATCATTACCAATTACCCCAGCAAATGTTACATCTAAACCCCATTTACCTAAAAGAAAAGCAGCAGTAGAAGCAGGTCCTCCACCACACTCAATTCTATCAGTTAATCTGTTTTTGGTGTTTTCTTCTGGAAATTTTTCAATTGGAAATGTTATATCGTAAGAAATATTTCCTACGCATATTATTTTCATAGATTAATTACACATAAAGTCATAGTAAACCATATCTGAATTACCTATAACTATTCTTTCATTTGGACATATTAGTATATTAGCATAAAAATCTGTATACATTTTAGCGCCGTTATCATAATTACCTATTTCTTTCATTTCTAACGTTAATGAATCAAGTGTTATTTTATCATTAAACACTTCTTGAAAAGTATAGTATTTAGAATTTATATAAATATTTACTTCATCTAGGCAATATGTATATAAATTAGTGTTTAACATTTTTAATTGATTAACATCTTCTGTAAATGCTTGACAAGATGAATTATTTAATTCAAATGAATATAATATTTTACGTTTTTCTTCTACATCTATAAATTCTTTTAATTCTTCAATTGTAATTAATTTTTTATCAAGTGCATCTTTTACTGGATATTTTTCTTTATCTATTTCAATAAATATATCCTTATCACAAGAAAAATAGTATTCATAGTGTTCATCTTCATAGAATGGTTCGAAAGCTTTACCACAATCACCTTCAGTTTCATCTCTTACTATAAATTTCATATTAGGTATGTTTTCTGTCCAAATAAAAGCTAATTTAGATTCTTTAAGCCAACCCTTTTCTTTCATAATAACTTTATACCCTAGTGAAGTGTATTCTGTGTAGTTATATCCTTCATATTCATATGTGAATGTATCAAAAATCACAATTGGTTTTGTGTGGTTACTCATCATAAATAGATTAAATAAAAATATAACTATCCAAATAGCAATTAGTAAGATAAAAATTTTAATAAATACTTTCATAGCATCACCTATATTAATTATACACTAAAAAATATTAGAATTCTATATATTTAATCTAATTTTTTAATTTGTCTATACCATCATTAAATATAGTGATTAAATCGTTTGTAGAATCTCCTCCAAGTTTATCTTTAACTATTTGACCATCTTTAATAAAAAAGACATGTGGAACATAAATTGCTTTTTGGCCATTACTTGATTCTAGATAATTTGATAATAAATTAATAAGTTGATTTTTTTCTTCTGAAGTTATTTCAGAGGTATTTAAATAGTTTATTCCATAGCCTGATTCATTAGCAACCTCAATTAAAGTAGGAACAACAGTGCGACAATGTGGACAAGTTGGTCTTCCAAAATATAGAATACCTGTTTTATTAGTTATTAAATCTATTGTTTCTTCTGTAGTTAGATAATCAACATAAATGTCATTTTCAAAATTTATTTCACTATAATCATCGTTATAGCTTTCATAATCATTTTTAAATTGTAAACCATCTTTAAAAATAGTTTCATCTATTACTGGTTTTTCTTCAGGTATATTTTCTTGTTCTGGATTATTTTGATTTTCTTCTTCAATATTATTTTCTTGATTTAAACATCCAGTAAATAATAATAAAGTAATTAGTAATATAGTTAATTTATTCACAACTAAAACCTTCGCTTTCTAAATATCTTATATAATCTAATCTTTTGTAATCAAACATAAAATATTCCTTTAAGTTTTGATCACTATTTGAATCTATTATATATTCATATGTGATTTGTTTTTCATTTTCATGAATTATTTGTCTATTATCTATTAAAAATTGTTGTTCACTTTGTAAAGATTGTTTTAATGAAGTTATGGTATTTTCAAATTCATCTAAATAGTTATGTGTTATTACGATTGAATTTATTGTATTATCTTTAAAATCAATTTCATATAATTGGTCATATAATAATGTGTTGGCTCTAGTTGTTTTTTGACATGTATTTATAAGTTCGTAATCATTACATCCTGTTAACAATAAAAGGCTTAACAAAATAATTTTTTTCATTTTTCTCCTTTTAATAAAGTTAAACTAACTTTATTTTTTTCTTTAAATATTTCTTCAACATAGCAATCAATAATATCTCCTACTGCTAGAACTTCACTTGGATGTTTTATGTATTTATTAGTAATTTTTGATATATGAACTAAACCATCGTTTTTAAGACCTATATCAATAAATGCTCCAAAATCAACAACATTTCTAACTGTTCCTTGTAATTTCATTCCAATAGATAAATCATCTAATTTTAGAATATCGCTTTTTAAAATTGGTTTTTGCATTTCATCACGTGGATCTCTATTAGGTTTTTTTAAATTTTCTATTATATCAGTTAATGTATATTGATCTGTATTTAATTCTTCTGTAAGTTTTTTTATATCATATTCGATATTGAATTTTTCACTTCCTAAATCGTTTGTAGTTAAATTTAATTTTTTTAGTAAATTATTAGTTATTTCATAACTTTCAGGATGAATTCCTGTTGCATCTAGGGGGTTAGTACCTTCTGTAATTCTTAAAAATCCAATTGCTTGTTCATATGTTTTATCTGAAAGAAGTTTTTTAACTTCTTTTTTATTAACAAATTTACCAATTTTATTTCTATGATCTATTATTTTTTCTATATTTTTTTTAGTTATACCTGATACATATTTAAACAAACTCGGACTAGCAGTGTTTATATTAACGCCTACTTTATTTACAACATTATAAACAACAAAATCTAGTGATTCCGATAATTTTTTATTAGCTATATCGTGTTGGTAAAGACCTACGCCTATGCTTTCTGGGTCGATTTTAACTAATTCTGCTAGAGGGTCTTGTAATCTTCTTCCTATTGAAATAGCGCTTCTTTTTTCAACAGTTAATTCTGGAAATTCTTCAATTGCTATTTTAGAGGCTGAATATACTGATGCTCCTGCTTCATTAACTATAATATATTCGATTTTTTTTGTTTCATTTTTAATTATATCAACTACTAGCATTTCACTTTCTCGAGAAGCTGTACCATTTCCGATGGCTATAATATCGATATCATATTTTTTTATTAAATCACTGATTGTTTTTTTAGATTCTTCGTATTTTTTTACTGGTTCATGAGGGTATATTACTTCTATTTTAAGACATTGTCCTGTTTTATCTAAAACTGCTAATTTACATCCTGTTCTATATGCTGGATCTAATCCTAGTACTATTTTTTCTTTAATTGGAGGTTGTAATAATAAGTTTTGTAAGTTAAAACTAAAGTTATTAATAGCTTGTAATTCTGCTTTTTCTGTTAAATCACTTCTTATTTCTCTTTCAATTGATGGTTCTATTAAACGTTTGTAGGAATCTTTTATAGCTTCTATAACTATTTCTTTGGTGAAGCTTTCTTTTGTATTTTTTTCAATTAGGTATTTTAATATTTCTTCTTTATCGACATCGATGTTTACTGTAATGATTTTTTCTTTTTCTGCTCTATTAATAGCTAAAATTCGATGTGGTTTTATATATTTTACATCTTCTTTATATTCATAATACATTTCGTATGTTTTATTTTCATCATTAGCATCTTTTTTCTTTTTTGTAGTTAATAAACCTTTTTTGTAAGTTGTATTTCTAATGTATTTACGAAAGTAAGCATTATCACTTATCCATTCTGCTATAATATAAGATGCTCCTTTAATACAATCTTCTTGTGTTAAGTTTTCACTTATATATTTAGAACACAAGTTAGTTATGTTTCCTTCTTTTGGAAAAGACATTATCATTTTAGCTAATGGTTCTAAACCTTGGTTAATTGCTTCAGTTGCTTTTGTTTTTTTCTTTTCTTTATATGGGCGATATAAATCTTCTATTTCAACTAGTTTCGTACAACTCATTATTTTTGTTTGTAAGTCTTGTGTTAGTAATCCTTTTTCGTCTATTAATCTTATGACATCTTCTTTTCTTTTTAATAAATTTAGTTGGTACTCATATATATCACTTATTTTTCTAATTATTTCTTCGTCTAATCCTTTAGTAGCTTCTTTTCTATATCTAGCTATAAAAGGGATTGTATTACCTTCTTTTAAAAGGTTTAGTACTGTTTCTACTTGTTTATTTTCTATGTTTAATTCTATACTGGTACTTTTGATTATGTCGTTGTTCATTTTTTTCTCCTTACTATAATACCTTGTCAAGTGACAAGGTATTTGTTTTAAATATTAAATTTTTCGCTTACAACTTCTTTTATATCTTTTTCACTAAATGGTTTTCTTAAGATACCAATTATGCTATATTCTTCTGCTTTTTTTATGATATCTTCATTCGGTAATCCTGTCATAACTACAACTGGAATATCAATGTTATTTTCTTTTAAATATTCTAAAACAGCAAATCCATTTACATTTGGCATATTTAAATCTAGGAATATAATGGAAATATTATATTTTATGTTTTCAATAGCTCCGCTACCATCATTTACGCTTATAACTTCATATTTATCCATAAATATGTTATTTATAAATTTACAAACTACTTCTGAATCATCAACAACTAATATTTTTTTATCCTTAACTGTTACTGTTTGTTCTTTCATTTCAAAGTTTTCTCCTAAATATTCACAAACAAATTTAGCAACTGTTTTGATTTCTTTCATTAAATTTTCAAAATTTTCATAAACATAAAACATATCATTTTCTTTTGACTTCATTTCATGTTCAAATGTTAATTTTGCCATTGTATCAAATCCAAAATATTTGGCGTCACTTTTTAAAGAGTGGACTAATATAGCATAATTAGCCATATCAGCATCCTCTTTATATTTTATTAATTCATCAATTTTAGCAAATATTTCTGAGTGAAATGTTACTAGCATATCATTGTAAGTATCCATATCACCGAATATTTCTAAACTTTTTTCTAAGTTTACATTATTATTTTTTAATACATTTATGTCCTTCATACTATCACCTACTTTAATTTTAACATAATAAATAGGAAAAATAAATAAATTTTTTTATTTTTTTGCAAAAAAAACAAACTATTTTTCTAGTTTGTTTAATACTTCTTTAGTAACTTCAATTGCTTTAGTTTTAACTGCTGTTGCAGCTTTTTCTAAGACAGGCGTCCCTTTTTCAATTGTGTAGTTCACTAATTGTTCTGCTTTTGTTTGAATTTGTTTTGCTTTTTTTTGAGCAATTTTTAATACTTTTTCTTTATCTAAGTCTTCTAATTCTGCTTTAATTTCTTCGATTTTTAATTCGATATTTTCTTTTACTTCTTCGATATCTATTTCTTTTGCTTTAGAAATTAATTCATCGATTTTGTTTTTTAAATCTTTTCTTGTTTCACTACCTTTTTTTGGGGCAAATAAAACTCCTAATCCTGCTCCTAAAGCTAATCCAGCTGCAAATTTTGCAAATCCTTTTTTCTTACTCATTGTTATCACCTTTCTTTTTTTTCTTTTTGAATAGTTTTGTTAAACCACCTGAAATGGATGCTACTATTTTATCACTAAACATTGTTATTGTGTCTGTAGTCATATCAATAATATCAAATACTCCATCTACTTTAGTTAGTTTGTTATCTACATCATCCACTACTTTATCTACTTTATTTAATGTTTTAATTAGTTTTAATAAAGCAATAATAGCAGTTATAATTAATATAATCAAAAAGATATAGATTATTACTACAAATATTTCATTTAAATTATCCATTTAAATCACCTCTCTCATATATTGAGTCGATTAAGTCAAATAATTCACTTTCATCAATAGGTTCGTCTTTTATTATGTCATCATTGAAATCAACTTCAATTAATTCCTCAAATAATTCTTCTTTTTCTGGAGTTGTAAATAAATTTTGTTCTAAATCATCTTCTAGTGTTCCATAAGCTTTTTTTCTTACATCATCTATTGTAACACCAGCATCTACATTTAAAACATAATCCATTTCTTTTCTTTGCACTATATCTTCTTTGCTATAGTTTTTATCTAAAACACCATATACTGGACTAATAATTGGAGTTGGTTTAAATAATTTTTTTTCTTCTTTTTTTTCTTTTGTTACAATATCTTTTTTGTAACTTGATTTATAACTTGATTTATAACTTGTAGTATAATCAGGTTTTGGAGTTTCAATTTCTTTAAAGTAATCTTCATCAAAGAATACAGGAGCTTTTTCTTCTTTTTTTTCTTCCATTTTAACTTCCTGTTTAAAAGCTTCAATTGGTTCTATTTTTTCTTCTATTTTTGGTTCTTCTTTTTTAATTTCACTAGCTGGAGCTTTTATTTCTACTTTTATAACTTCACTTTTTATTTCTTCTTCTTCCTCTTCTAGAAAAAGTTTTTTCATTTTATCAACTATACTCATTCTATCACCTCTTCTTCTAATTTTAAAAATCCATCAGAATTTTTTTTAGAAGTAAATATATCATATTTTTCTTCTGTTATTAAAAACTCATCATTTAGCGATAATTCGATAACATTATCATTAAATTTAATGGTTGATAAGATATATGAAGAGTATAAAATTGCATCTTCAATATATTCTTCACTTACTAGAGTTTCGATTTTAGCGTAGTTATACATAAATTCAATATAATATAACCCACTGCTTTGTTGATTAATTTCTAAATAACCATTTTTTTCATTTATATTTATATTCCTAGAAATATAAGCTTCTTCATTGATTTCATATATTACTTCCTTTTTGTGGTAGTAACTTACAACGTCAATATATAAATAATAGTTATTTCCGTTTGAATACAGGATATCATTATATTCATTTGATTCTAAATAAGATATTCCCCTTGGAACATAATATTTATATCCTTGTCCTATTTGGTTGAATAATGTGTTGTTTTTTGATAAAACTACTTCAATGGTATTATTAATATTGTTAGTATCAATTCTTACTACTGAACATCCTGAAAATACAAGTACCATAATGACTAGTATTAAACGTTTCAATTTATCACCTACTCTAATTTGATTATATCAAATATTTTTTTTAATTTCTAGTATTTTTGTCTTTTTTTGCTTCTAGTTTGTAAATATTTTGTCCTAAAGCTGAGAATTTTTTTTCATATTCTGTCATATGATTTTCTATATCTTCTTCGTGTAAATTTAAGCTTACATAATTTAATTTATATCCATATTCACTTAAACTAACTAAAGAAAAGGAAAATAATTTATAATTATCTGTTTTCATTTCTATTGCACATTCTTTTTTAAATACATTTTCGTATTGTTTTAAAAAATTTTCATGGGTTAATCTTCTTTTACTGTGGTTCTTTTTAGGCCATGGATCTGAAAAATTTAAATATATTTTATCTATTTCATTATCAAATAAATCATTTAAATAAGCTGCATCAAAGCAGATTATTTTTAAATTTGGAAGATCAATATTTTCTAGTTTTTTAATTAATCCTACTAAAACACTTGGATATTTTTCTATAGCTATATAATTTATGTGTTTATTTTTAGTAGCTTTACTTATTATGAAATCACCCTTACCACATCCTATTTCTATTTCTAATGTGTCATTTTTAAATAAACTTTTAAAATTATTTTTATATTGTTCTGGATTAGATAGAAAGTGTTTATTTTCACTGATAATTTCTATTGCATTTTTGATATTTCTAAGTCTCATTTCAATCACCTTTTAATATTATACACTATTTTCATTAAAAAGCATATAATTAAATAGATTAAGGAGGAA
>CAYJEL010000028.1:6002-11174 GCA_964369245.1 uncultured Muribaculaceae bacterium | reverse complement strand
AATTGTTTTTAGAATTTATGGTAAGTAAAGATGGAATGGAGATAGAAACTATGGCTAAAAGTAGAGAAGAATTAGAAGAAGCATATCAAACAATATGTGATATAAATGCAGACGATGAAGTAAGAAGTTATATTACAGCACGAAGTTTATATGAAAGTGATCAAACTACTAGACGCAATAGAATGGTTGAACAAGCAACTAAAGAAGGAACAGAAATAGGATTAAAAAAAGGAATTGAACAAGGAATTGAACAAGGAATTGAACAAGGAATTGAACAAGGAATTGAACAAGAAAAGCTTGAACTAGTTAGAAAAATGAAAATTGAAAAAATTGATTCTGAATTGATTTCAAAAATATCAGGATTGAGTATTGAAAAAATTAATTCAATAAATTAACATTAACGAAATAGTTAATGTTTTTTAATATATTTAAATCCATTGACTTTAAATTAATCATTTTATATAATATATTAAGTAACTACAATAAAAGAAAAGGGGTAAAATTATGAAAAAAACATTAGTATATTTAATGAATGGGTTCGGTATTGAACAAAAAGATTCCCACAACATATACAATTCAAACTTAATGCCTAACTTAGAAAGAATGACTAAACAATATTTATTTGGAACAATTGAAAGTAAATCATTAGATTTATATGGTGCATATAGAGAGTTTAGTACTAGTTCTAAATTATCACTAACTTATCCATTTTTAGATCAATATACACAAAACTTAGATTTAAATCCAAATGTTACAAGTTTAATAGATAGAATACCAGAAACATTCACACTACAATTATTTGTTTTTTTAAGAAACTCAAAAACATTTGAACATTTAAGAAATTTTTCTGAGTACCTAACTAAAAAAAACAAACATAACATAAATCTACACATAATTTTAGATTCTAAAAATATAAATGATTATAAAGAATATGAAACATTAATTACAAAAATAAACTACTCATTAAAAGAACTACCAATTAAAACAATTGTTGGAAAACAAATCCTAAAAGAAAATCCTAAATCATATGTTCAAATATTAAATAAAGGTGTAGGAGAAAAATGGAAAGAATTAGAAAAAAAATTCACAACTTTAAGTAATGGCAAAATAACACCAGAAGATGCCGATGCATTTTATTATGTAGATAAATTCGAATTTGATGAAAAATCTTGTGTTTTATTTTTTAATTATGAAATGTTTGATTGTACAAACTTTGTTGAAAGTTTAAAAATGTACAATAAAATTACTAATTATTATTCCGTATTCCCCTTAACAGGAATTGATTATCCATTATACGCTTATCCAACCTCAACAATATGTATGGAAAATAATTTAGAAAAACTAAAATTCAAATCACTTATGCTAGCACCAGAAAACTCAATTTCAAGAATAAACTATTTCTTAAATGGATTAAAAAGTGATAATTGTAAAAATGTAGCGATAGCTTCAATTCAACAAGAACACCTAACTAACAATGAATACTATAACAAATTAACTGATGCCGAAGAATTTGATTTGTTCATAGTAAATGATGATATAAGTGAGAGTAAAACAATAGATGAATTAAGAGATAATTTAAAAAGAATAGATCAAACACTAGAAATACTAGAAAAGTTGTGTGAAGAAAAGAAAATAACTTTAATTATTTCATCACTATTTGGAATAAAAAAAGAAATAAAACAAGATCACTTAGCTAGTTTTATGATTAACTTTTCAGAAAAAGTACCATTCATAATTAAAGATGAACAATTCACAAAAAATAATTATCAAATAACTTTCGGTGATTTAAGTAATCTAGCTGATACAATATACACTAATGTTAATAATGAGCACGTGGGTAAAGTTTTAATTAAAAAGAAAAGTTTTCTATCATCAATCTTAAAAAAATAGTTGACTAATTAAACTAATAAATATAAAATATTAACTTATATAGGAGGTACATATGGAAAATATAACAATGGAAGAATTAGTAAATTTCTGTAAGCAATACGGATTTATTTACCAAGGAAGTGAAATATACGATGGTTTAGCTAATACATGGGACTACGGTCCATTAGGGTCTAGATTAAAAAATAATTTAAAAGATGCTTGGAGAAAAAGATTTATTCAAGAAAGAAAAAATGCTTATGAGGTAGATCCAAGTATATTAATGCATCCAAAAGTTTGGGAAGCATCAGGACATGTTGGGAGTTTTTCAGACCCATTAATAGACTGCAAAGAATGTAAAACAAGACATAGAGCAGATAAATTACTAGAAGATATTGGTTTAGAACATGCTGATTCATTAACTAATGAAGAAATGATTAATTATATCAATGAAAACAAAGTTAAGTGTCCAAAATGTAATAAATCAAACTTTACAGATATTAGAGAATTTAAGTTAATGTTTGAAACATATAGAGGAGTTACAGAAGATAGTAAATTAAAAATATATTTACGTCCAGAAAATGCTCAAGGTGAATATGTTAACTTTTTAAACGTTTTAAGAACAAGTCGTACTAAACTACCATTCAGTATAGGACAAATAGGTAAAGCGTTTAGAAATGAGATTACACCAGGTAACTTCACATTCAGAACAATTGAATTTGAACAAATGGAATACCAAACATTTTGTAAAAATGGTGAAGATAGTGAACTATATGAATTTTACAAAAACTATGGTAAACAATTTTATAAAGACCTAAACATAAAAGAAGAAAATTTAAGATTTAAAGATCATGATAAACTAGCTCATTATGCCAAAGCAGCTTGCGATATACAATACAAATTCCCTTGGGGATTTGATGAAATTAATGGAACACACAACAGAACAGATTTTGATTTAAAAAGTCATGAAGAATATAGTGGTGTTTCAATGAATTACTTAGATCAAGATACAAATGAAAAATATATACCATATATTATTGAAAGTACTTATGGTGTTGATAGAAGTGTTTTAGCAGTATTGTTTGAAGCTTATACTAAAGAAAGTGATAGAGACGTATTAAAATTACATCCTTTTCTAGCACCTTACAAAGTAGCAGTTTTACCACTAATTAAAAAATACCACAGTGAAAAAGCTAACGAATTATACGATTTATTATCAAAACATTTCATGGTTAATTATGATGAAGCAGCTACAATTGGTAAAAGATATCATAGAAACGATATAATTGGTACACCATTTTGTATAACAGTAGATGATGAAACTTTAAATAATAATACAGTAACAATAAGAAATAGAGATACAAAAGAACAAATAACAATCAATATAGATGAAATTATAAATTTTATTTCAGAAAAAATATATTTCTAAAAAAACTTTTAATTTTTAAAAATATATGATAAAATGATTAAAGTAGATAACTAATCTTATAGGAGGATAAAGACGGGTATGAATTTAAAAAAATGGTTTACAGCCGAAGAAGAAATAGAAGATGAAAGTAATGCAGAACAATTTTACAAAGTAAAAAAATCTGAAATATTACAAGAAGATGGTAGTACAAAATTAGTACTATTAGAACCAAGAGCATTTTCAGAAACACAACAAATAGCAGATCAATTAAAAACTAGAAATACAGTAGTTGTTAATTTAAAAAGAGTAACATCTGAACAAGCTAAAAGAATCATAGATTTCTTAAGTGGAACGATATATGCAATAGGTGGAGATATCCAAAAAGTTGGAAGTGGTATTTTCCTATGCGCTCCTAACAATGTAAAAGTAAACGGAAAAATAACTGATGAAACAGAAGGTAAAGACATTCACGATAATAAAGATATAAATATAGAATGGTAATAAAAAATTAGAGGTGATATTATGCAAAAATTTAATAAAACTCTAAGAGGATATGATCCAGACGAAGTTAACGCATTTATAGATAATATCATTGGAAAAGTTGAATTAATAATTAGTGATGGTAAGAAAAAAAACGAAGAATTAAAAAAAATAGAAGAAGTTAATAAAACTTTAATTGATAAAATAAATCGTTATGAGCAAACAGAAGAAATGTTAAAAAGATCAATATTAATGGTTGAAAGAACATCAGAACAAGTTAAAATGCAAGCTTATCAAGAAAGAGATATGTTAATTCAAGAAGCCAAAAAAAATGCTAATCGAATCGTCAATGAAGCTTTACTAGAATCAGAAACAATAGAAAAACAAACAGAAAATTTAAAGAGAAATATGATTTTATTAAAAAGAAAATTAAAAAATATTCTAGAAGCTCAACTTGAAATGGTTGATGAAATAGAAGTTATAAATATCTAAAAAGACAAAAGTCTTTTTTTATTTGAAAAGAATAAAATATATTGACATAACAAAAATAAATTAATATAATTATAAAAGACTAGACAAGGAGATTAAAATGTTAGTAAGTATTTTATTATTAATTGTAGGCTTTATTATTTTAATAAAAGCAGCAGATATATTTGTTGATTCAGCAAGTGATACAGCCCTACATTTTAAATTATCAAAAATGGTTATTGGATTAACCATTGTAGCCTTTGGAACAAGTGCCCCTGAATTTGCAGTAAGTATGCAATCTTTAATTAATGATTCAGGAGATTTAGTATTAGGAAATGTTATAGGGAGTAACATAATTAATACACTTTTAATTCTAGGAATAGCTTGTATGATAAAACCTATTAAAGTTAAAAGTAATACCGTAAAAAAAGAAATTCCTATTTACATGTTATTATCATTCGTTTTATCAGTATTATTTTTTGATGTTATCTTTAATTTAGAAACAATTAATATGATATCAAGATCTGATGGAATTATTATTATCTTATTTTTCGTAATTTTTATTTACTATTTAGTTAGTATAATTAGGAATAAACCAAATGAACAAGATACACCAAAAAACTCAATGTTTAAATCAATAGTTTTAATGATTATTGGAATTATAGCTATTATTTTTTCAAGTGATTTAGTAGTATCTAGTGCGATTAATATAGCTCAAGAATTAAATATTAGTGAGAGAATGATATCACTAACAGTAATAGCTTTAGGTACATCACTACCAGAATTAGTAACATCAATTTCTGCTGCTCGTAAAGGAGAACAAGATATTTTAATAGGAAATATTATTGGAAGTAATATCTTTAATATATGTGTTGTTCTAGGGATACCAGTAGCCTTATTTGGAAATATAGTTCCTAATTCTTTCCAAGTAGTAGATTTTATAATTATGT
>CAYJEL010000028.1:0-5992 GCA_964369245.1 uncultured Muribaculaceae bacterium | reverse complement strand
CATCATCAATTATTCTATTCTTATTTGCTAGAAAAGGATATGTCTTAAATAAATATGAAGGTTTTATAATGTTTTTCATATTCATAATTTATTATAGTTATATAATTTTTATCTAAACATCTTAAAAAAGATGTTTTTTTTAAAGGTTTTAATAATTATTTGTCCTATATAATTTATAGGAGGTGAAAAATGAAAACAATAAAATACTACTTAGTAAAATACAAAATAGATGAATATAAATATTATATTATAGTATTTATATTAGTAACAGCAGTTCTTATTATAATTAATAATACTAAACAAACTATAGAACCACCAATTCAACAAGAAACATTAATGACACAAGAAACCACAGTAGAAGAAACAAATATTAAAATAGATATTAAAGGAGAAGTAATTAATCCGGGTATCTATGAATTAAAAACAGGAAGTAGAGTAATTGATGCTATTAATATGGCTGGAGGATTAACACAAACTTCAGACACAAGTGTCATAAATTTAAGTAAAATTTTAAATGATCAAGATGTAATTATCATCTATGCCAAAGAAGAAATAAAATCAATGACTTCAGGTGAAACAAGTGTTAAAATAATAGAACAAGAATGTATTTGCCCACAAATTACAAATAATGCTTGCATAGAAGATACAATAACAAATAATACAGAAACAAACTTAATTTCCCTTAATAAAGCTACCTTAGAACAATTAATGACTTTATCAGGAATAGGAGAAGTAAAAGCCCAAGCAATAATTACATACAGAAATGAAAATAATGGATTTAAAACAATAGAAGAACTACTAGAAGTAAGCGGTATAGGAAATGCAACTTTCGAAAAAATTAAAAATAATATTACTCTTTAGTACTTTTATTTATTGTTTTATAATAATTAGCTTAGATTTAAAAAAAACAACATATAACCTTGGAATAATTAAAGAACAATTCATAATTAAAAACATTAAAATAAAAGGAGATAAAGTCTCAATCACATCTAAAGAAATAATAATTAACTATTATTTGGAAAGTGAACAACAAAAAAATCATTTTAAAACATTTAAAATAGGTGATGTTTTATTAGTAGAAGGTAATATAAAAGAACCTCTAGAAAATACTATATTTAATGGTTTTAATTATAAAAAATATTTAAAAAGTAAAAAAATATATTTTATTTTAGATGCAGATAATATAACTAAAATAAATAATAATAAAAATATTATAAATGAAATAAAAAATAATATATCAAACTATATAAACAACCATCCTAATAAAGAGTATTTAAATACCTTTGTTTTAGGTAATAAAGATTATTTAGAAGAAGATATAGTAACATCATATCAATTAAATGGAATAAGCCATTTATTAGCTATTTCAGGTATGCATGTTTCATTATTAGTATTTGTTTTAGATAAAATAATAAAAAAACATAAAATAATCTCATTATTTTTAATCTTTTACGCATTTCTAGCTAACTTCACACCATCTATTATTAGAGCAACTACCAGTTATATATTTAAAAATAAAATAAATAATATAGATATACTCATTTTAACTGCAATAGTATTATTAGTATACAATCCATTCATAATATATGATATCGGTTTTTTATTCAGTTTTACAATCACACTATATTTATTAATATTTAAAAATAACGAAAAAAATTACTTTAAATCATTACTAAAAACCTCTTTTACATGTTTTATTGTAAGTATTCCAATATTAATTACCAATTTCTTTTATATTAACATAACATCAATATTTGTAAATCTAATATTTGTCCCATTAATATCTTTAGTAGTGTTTCCATTAATATTAATAACATTACTAATACCAATTGATTTAACTATATTAACTAATATTATGGAAAATATGAGTTTATTTTTTAATAAATTTAATTTAATTTATTCAATAAAATCATATAACTTATTAATTCCAATTATTTATTATATAATAATTACATATTCACTTTATAAAAATAAATATTTTATATTAATCATAATGTTATTAATTCATATTAATATAAAAAATATAATCCCAGGTAATTACTTAACTATGATAGATGTTGGACAAGGTGATTGTTTTTTATTAGAATTAAATAATAAAAATATATTAATAGATACAGGAGGTATAATAACATACCAAAAAGAACCATGGGCATATAATGAACCATATAACATGGGATTAAATAAAATAATACCATATCTAAGAAGTAGAGGAATAAATAAATTAGATTACCTAATAATAACTCATGGCGATAGTGATCATGCTAAAGAAGCTTTAAATATTATAAATAACTTTAAAGTAGAAAAAGTACTATTAAATAGCTATGAATTAAATGAATTAGAAAAACAAATAATAAAAGATATAAACTACGAATTAATAAGTGAAAAAACAATAACTTTAAATAACCACAAACTTCACTTTATAAACCAAGCATATAGTGATGAAAATAATGATAGCTTAGTACTATATATGAATATAAACAATAAAAAACTATTATTTACCGGTGATATAGAAAAACAAACAGAACTAAATATTATAAATAAATATAATATAACAGATATCGACTATTTAAAAGTAGCTCATCACGGGTCCAAAACAAGTACTGATATCAATTTCATAAAAACAATAAATCCTAAATATAGTTTAATATCAGCAGGTGTAAACAATAGATATAATCATCCAAATGAAGAAACATTAAACACATTAAAAGATACCATTATATATCAAACTAATATAGTTGGTAGTGTATTAATAAATTTAGATAATGATAAAATTAAAGTAATAAAAAAATAAATTAAGAATATATTAAAATATAACCCCTAAGCACACTAATACATTAGTGTTTAATATATACAGGTTAACCAAAAAAAAGATACGGAAAAATTCGTATCTTTTTCATTTCACAAAATAATTTAAACCATAAACATTCTCAATCTTATCTAAAAATAAATCATTAATTATAGGATTATAAGTTAAATAACCAAAGATAATAATAGTTATAATAATACCTAAAAAACCAATTATATTACCATATTTAATTTCCTTATAATTTAATAAAAAATAACTCAATACTTGCTCTAAAACAATAACCAAAAATAACAAACCAATACTTAAAATCATCGATTCACCAAATAAATAATATAAAGGTAAATAAATAATTAAATAAACAACAATGCCAATTATAGGAATAATAAAAACATTAAACAAATAATTACTAACACAAATTTTATTTTTAACAATAACAAAATACTCAAAAATACAATACAAATAAAACGAAGATAAAATCAACTTCATGTGTTCCCATATACTCTCATTTACAGGGAAAAATATACTAAACAAAGTGTTAGGTAACCAGTCGTATAAAAAGTGAAATAAAAAACATAACGCAAAAATTACCAAAATACCAATTTTTTTAATAGTTTTTAAAGACATAATAGCTCCTTTTTATAACAATTTACTAATAATATGAAAAAAAACAAAAAAATTATACTAAAAAAAAGGAAAATGTAATTATTTGTCGTATATTAATAGGTAGGTGAGTAAAATGGCAGCATTAACAACAGAAACAATAAATGAAATTAGAAATAGTGTTGACATAGTAGATGTTATAGGAAAATACCTATCTCTAACTAAGAGAGGGAAAAACTATTTCGCACAGTGCCCATTTCACGAAGATAAAACACCATCACTTTCAGTATCGTCAGATAAACAAATATTTACATGTTTCTCATGTCATAGAGCAGGTAATATATTTAACTTCTTAATGGAATATGAAAACCTTACCTTTTTAGAAGCAGTTAAAATGACAGCTGATATGTCAGGTATTAATGTTGATATAAAAGATAAACAAAAACCACTTACTAATAATTCAATATTCGATATATACGATATTTCACAAAAATTTTATTTAAATAATATAAACACAGAATTAGGAAAAATAGCTAAACAATACTTAAATAAAAGAAACATCGATGACAATACCATTAAAGAATTTAATATTGGACTAGCTATAAAAAATACTAATGCCTTAACTAATTTATTACAAAAAAAAGAATTTAAAGAAAAAGATTTAATAGAAAGTGCTTTAATAATAAAAAATGAAAAAGGATTTCATGATTTCTTTTATGATCGTATAATATTTCCCTTACATGATGTTAATAATAAAGTGGTAGCATATAGTGGACGGTTGTACAACACCACTGAAGGACCTAAATACATTAACAGTAAAGAACACAGTTTATTTAAAAAAGGAGAATTCTTATATAATTATTATAAAGCCAAAGAAGAATGCCGGAAAAAAGATACTGTCATAATAACAGAAGGATTTATGGATGTAATAAGATGCCATCAAATAGGAGTAAAAAACGTTATTGCTACTATGGGTACAGCTTTTACTAAAAACCATGTTACATTAATAAAAAAATTAGCCAGTAACGTATTACTATGTTTCGATGGCGATAAAGCAGGAAATAAAGCAACATTTGCAAGTTGTGATGAATTAGTAAAACATAATATAATACCTAAAATTATTTATTTAGAAAACAAATTAGATCCAGATGAATATATCTTAAAATATGGAAAAGAAAAATTTCAAGAAAAAATAGATAACCCAATGAGCTTAATGGATTTTAAACTATTATTTCACAAAGAAAAAATAGATATAAATTCCTTAGAAGATAGAGCCAATTATGTTAATACTATAATTGATGAACTTAATCAAATAGAAGATGAAATATTAAGAGAAATAACTATCAAAAAACTAAGCTCAGAAACAGAACTTGAAATTGATTTTTTAAAAAGTAAATTAAATAAAATAGAAAAAATAGATTTAGTAATAAAACAAAATTTAATTAAAACAAATAAATATATTCAAGCCCAAGCCGGTTTAATATTTTATATGTTAAAAGATAAAGAAGTTATCAAAATAGTTGATAATAAAGGAGTCTTTTTTCCAGATAAAGAATACAGATTATTAAGTAATGATATAATATATTTCAACAAAAAATACAATTATATAGATATAGCTGATTTTTTAACAGAAACAAGCTCAAATAACATAAATTTAATAGGTTATATAGAAACATTAGGATTTAAAGAAGAAATAAATCACAATGTAATATATGATTATATAAAAGCCATCTTAGAAAAAAACATAAATGATGAATGCGAAAGATTAACCAAAAAACTAGATAATGAATTAGATATTGACAAAAAAATAAAAATAAGTCAACAAATATTTAATTTAATTGCAAGGAGAGAAAAAGATGTTTAGTGAAATTAAAAGTTTTGATGAAAGAAAAGTAGAAATAGTAAAATTAGGAAAAGAACAAGGATTTATAACTTATGAAAATTTAGCAAAAGCCCTAAAAGGATTAGATTTAGATGCCGATGCATTAGATGAATTATATAACTTATTTTCAGAAAATAATATCCCAATCGTAACAGAAGAAGAGGAAGAAACAGAACAAAAAGATTTATTAGAAGATTCAGTTTTAACAAAAGATCTAACAGTTAATGATCCAGTTAGAATGTATTTAAAAGAAATAGGACAAATTAAATTATTAACCCTAGATGAAGAATTAAAACTAGCAGATAGAATAATTGCCGGTGATGAAATGGCAAAAACAATATTAGCAGAAGCTAACTTAAGATTAGTTGTTTCAGTAGCTAAAAGATATGTCGGTCGTGGAATGTTATTCCTAGATTTAATTCAAGAAGGTAACATAGGACTTATGAAAGCAGTAGATAAATTTGATGTTACTAAAGGATATAAATTTTCAACTTATGCAACTTGGTGGATAAGACAAGCTATAACAAGAGCAATAGCAGACCAAGCAAGAACAATAAGAGTACCAGTACATATGGTAGAAACAATTAATAAATTAGTAAGAATTCAAAGACAATTAACTTTAGAATTAAATAGAGAACCTTCAGAAGAAGAATTAGCTCAAAAAATAAAAATGCCAGTTGAAAAAATAAGAGAAATTCAAAAAA
>CAYJEL010000027.1:5279-11923 GCA_964369245.1 uncultured Muribaculaceae bacterium | reverse complement strand
TTTGAATATCCTTATATTTATTGACATATATTGCTATGTATGGTAAGATATTTACCCACGAGGTGATTAAGATGGCAATTAATTCTAAAATAGTTACTAATAAGATATTTTTTTGTAAAGTTGGTAATAATGGAAAAATTTTAGAAAAGAATATTCGTTACGGTAATGTTTTTTATACTGATGTATTTAATAAAACATTATATAGTTCTTTTGAAGTTGAAGAATTACAATCGCTTAAATCATTTTTACAAGAACATAATTTAGAAATTTTATTGTATAATGAAAATGGTAAATATAAAGAATATATTACACCTGATTATATTAATAGAATTAAATCAATAGCTGTTAATAAAAAAAATAATCTTACTTTATTCAATAAAATGGTTATGGTTTCTAATAATATAATTAATAATATATTTGAGAGTTTAGGTATTAATCAAGAAGATGGAATTGCATTAAAGGCTACAACATTAGACAAAATAAATAGTGAGTTAAGTATATTGATGAGCTTAAGTTTACTAAAAGATAGTAAAATTTTATTAGAAAAAAAATGTGATGTTTTTTCTTCAGAGTTGTTAATTTTATTTAACAAGTATGGAATAAAAAATATTGAAAAATTAAATGATATCTGTTTTTCTATTTATAAAAATGGGATGGATATAATTGCTACTGAGCCTAAGCAAAAAAAGTCTTATGCGATGAGTAAAATATAAAATAAAATTTTTAGTAATATAGTATTGACATATGTAATTGTTTTTGATATACTATATTGCATAAAGGAAAGCGAGTGTCCACACTCCACCTGATAGCAACTAGCTATAGGTAAGAAGCCAAGTTTAAAAATTAAACAAATGCTTTTTGATGTGGGTACTATGTATCTACTTTTTTTATGGAGGTGTCTTTTTATAGCGAATAAAGAAAAAGGTTTGTATATTAACGAACAAATACGAGCAAAAGAAGTAATGGTAATTGGACCAGCTGGAGAGCAATTAGGTCTTAAAAATATTAAAGATGCTTTAACATTAGCGTCTTATGCAGGGTTTGATCTTGTATTAATGAATTCAAATGGTAATCCACCAGTTTGTAAAATTATGGATTATAATAAATTCAAATATGAGAGTAAAAAGAAATCTAAAGAAAATTTAAAAAAACAAAGGGAATCTAATTTTGAGTTGAAAGAGTATAGATTATCAGTTACTATCGATATTCATGATTTTAACACTAGAGTTAAAAATAGTTCTAAGTATTTAGAAAAAGGACATAAAGTTAAAGCGTCAATCAGATTCAAAGGAAGAGAAATGGCTCATCCTGGTTTAGGAAAAGATGTTTTACTTAAATTTGCTGGTTCTTTAAAAGAATTTTCTGATATAGAACAGCACCCAAAATTAGAAGGTAGGGTAATGAGTATTATCCTAGCACCAAAGAAATAGGAGGAAGTTATTTATGCCAAAAATGAAAACACATAAAGGTACAAAAAAAGTTACTAAAGTTAGACCAGGTGGAAGTATCAAAATCGGAAACCAAGGTTCTAGACATAATACAGGAAAGAAAAATGCTGCGTCAAATCGTAAAAAACGTAAAGGTTCAAGCTTAAGTGCTGGCGATTACAAACGTATCAAAGATTTAATATAGGAGGTAAAGTAAATGGCAAGAGTTAAAGGTGGCACAATTAGTCGTGCAAGACATAAAAAAGTTTTAAAATTAGCTAAAGGTTACTTTGGAAGTAAACATAGATTATATCGTACTGCTCATGAGCAAGTAATGCATTCAGGTAAATATGCTTATAGAGATAGAAAAAACAAAAAAAGAGAATTCAGAAGATTATGGATTACTCGTATTAATGCAGGTTGTAGAATGAATGGAATAAGTTATTCTAAATTCATTAATGGATTAGCTAAAGCTAATATTGAAGTTAACAGAAAAATGTTATCTGAATTAGCTATCGATAATGCTGCAGCATTCACTAGTTTAGTAGAAGTTGCTAAAAATGCATTAGAAGGTAAAGTATCTGAAGTTAAAACAGTTAAAGAAACTGCAAAAAAAGAAGTTAAAGTAGCTAAAGAAGAAGTTAAATCAGAAGATTTATCTAAAAAAACTGTAGCTGAATTAAAAGAATTAGCTAAAGCTAAAAAAATTGAAGGTTATACTTCAATGAAAAAAGCTGAATTATTAGAAGCTTTAAATTAATGGATTTTTCCATTTTTTTTTATATTTTTTTATATTTAATGTTATAATAGATATGAGGAGTGTATATGAAAGTAGAAGCAATTATAGAAATACCATTAAAAACTAAAAATAAGTTTGAAATAGATAAAGAAAGTAATAAAATAAAATTAGATAGGGTTTTATATTCATCTATGTCTTATCCAGCTGAATATGGATATATAGAAAATACATTATGTAATGATGGTGATCCTTTAGATATTTTAGTTATATCTTCGGAACCAACTTTTCCTGGTTGTGTAGTTCCAGCTAGGGTAATTGGATATTTAAATGTTATTGATAATGGAAAGGAAGATTATAAATTAATTGCAGTAGTTGATGTTGATCCTAGATATGATCACATTAATGAATTGTCTGATTTATCTAATTTTACTTTGGATGAAATTAAGGATTTTTTCAAGAATTATAAGACATTACAGGATATTTGTGTTGAAGTTTTTGATTATCACGATAGAACTGAGGCAATTAAGTTAATTAATAATTCTAAAAAAAATTATGTAAATTTTCAAAATAATGTTTGATTTTAAAAAAATATGTGATAGAATAATTTATAGGTGATTAAAATGATATCTTTAGATAGTGTTAAACAGTCGTTAGATTTAAACAACTTATTGTCCCCTGAATTAAAGGAAAATATTATGGAATTGTTAATAATTTTTAATAATAGATTCCCGGATGTTAATTTAGATGTTTTAAATGACAAAATTAAAACATTGGAAATTAAAAAAGGAAGTAAATTTTTGATTAAAAATTCTTCTAAATACAATGTAGTAGAAAATGTGATTTATATAAATAATTCTAAAATTTCTGAAGCAGATATTAAATTTGTTTTAATGAGAGAATTACTAAATGTTATTACAGCTAAGGAAAATTATACTGGTTTTAATATTAATAATCAGTATGAAGCCTTAAATATCGGATATACTGAAACTTTAGCTAACTTTTTAGTTGGTAATGAAGCTGAATGTGAATATCAAGATGAAGTTGTAGTTGTTAGTTCATTATCATTAATATTAGGTGATGATAGTTTCTATCAAGCTTATTTCAATAATGATATAAATAGAATATTAAGTGTAGTTAATTAAAAGGAGTATTATATGAATTTATTTACAGAAATTAATGCAATTTTGAATGCCCATTTAGATAATGGTAGTGGTATGACTGAATTAGTTGGAAAGCTAGTTAAATTTGCTATCCAAAAAAATCCTGGTGCTATAGCTCCAATGATGGATATACTTTCGTTACCAGCTGTTAGCTATACAGATGGTGTTAAAAGAGTTGAACTTGATGAAACTATTGAAAAAATAAGTTCTATTATTTCAAGTTATGTTCCAAATATTAGTCAGGAACAAAGTTTTGAAACAGCTAAAGTTATGTAAGATTCATGTTTGAATCTTTTTTTGTTTACTTATTAATTTATAAGTGCTATAATTTAGGTAGGGTGAGGCTATGAAAAGATTAGAATTAATTAGATTAAATAAAATTTTAAGCGATTTTTTGCCAAGATATGATTTTTTAACTAAGGAAATTATAGATGAATCGTTTTTATCTTTGAAAAAATATAATTTTTCTGATATTTATGATCAATTATATGGAGTTTTAGCTTCTGGTAACAATACAGTTGTGTCATATTTTACTAATTTGACCAAAAAACCAATAGTATTTAAGGAAAAATCTACTTCTTCTGGTGTTTTAATTGATGAAGATAAAATAAATGTTAAAATTGATGAATTATTAAATATGGGATTAAGTCAGGATGAAGTTTATGTTCATATTTCTCGAGAAAAAAATTATTCTAATGAATTTTTACACAAAATCTATAATTTAATAGGTGAAAAAAGTTCTAAAATGGTTAAAAATAAGGAAAATAGTGTTAATTTAGTTTCAAATCATGTTAAAAAAATTGGTGAGCATCCTAAAGTTGGTTAAAATTTATTGTAAAATGTTATTATATGTGATAAAATAGTATGCAGTTGTTTAAATTAAACTATGAAAAAGAAGTAGTAAAAAAACATTTTATTTCAAGAGAATTAGTGGTTGCTGTGAACTAATAATAATGGTTTTTTGAATTCACCTTTGGAGTTTAAACGGTAATGCGTTATAGTTTTTAAGGTAGATATAATCTATAAATTAAGGTGGTACCACGAGTAATTTCGTCCTTATATTTATAGATTTTTTTAGTTATTTTAAGCAAAAAAATAGTGTTTTTTATAAAAGGAGGAAATTATGTTAGATAAAGTAAATGATTTAAAAATTGAAATTATTGAACGTGTAAATTTGATAGAAGATAGTAAAAAATTGTATGATTTAAAGGTTGAATATTTAGGTAAAAAGGGTAAAATTAGTGAGATTGTTGCTGGTATTGCGTCATTATCTATCGAAGAAAAAAAGGAATTTGGCCCTATTTTAAATGGTTTTAAAAATGAAATTAATGAATTATTTGATAAAAAAAATAATGAAATTGCAGTATTAGAATTGAATAAAAAATTGGAATCTGAAAAAATAGATATTTCATTATCTAGTACTAAAGTTGCTGTTGGTAGTCCTAATGTACTAGAAAAATTAACTGAAGAAGTTGAGGATTTGTTTATTTCTATGGGTTATGATGTAGTTGATGGTCCTGAAATAGAAGAGGATAGATTTAATTTTGAATTATTGAATATTCCTAAGGGACATCCAGCTCGTGATGCTCAAGATACGTTTTATTTAGTGGGTGAAGAGGTACTTTTACGTAGTCAGACTTCTCCTGTTCAAGCTCGTGTAATGCTTGAAAATAAAGGGGAAAATGCTATTAGAATGATTTGTCCTGGTAAAACTTATAGAAGAGATGATGATGATGCAACTCATTCGCATCAATTTATTCAAATTGAGGGTTTAGTAGTTGATAAGGAAATAAGTTTATCTGATTTAAAAGGAACAATTGAAGAGGTTGCTAAGAAAATATTTGGTTCTAAAACGGAAATTAGATTTAGACCGAGTTATTATCAATTTACAGAACCTTCTGTTGAGATTGATATTAGTTGTTTTAATTGTGAGAATGGTTGTCATATTTGTAAAAATACAACATGGATTACTATAGCTGGGGCAGGTATTATTCATCCTAATGTTTTAAATAATTGTGGGTATGATTCTAAAGAGTGGACTGGTTTTGCTTTTGGTTTTGGTGTTGAAAGAATGGCAATGTTAAAATATGGTATTAATGATGTAAGAAATTGTTATGTTACTGATTTAAGAGTTAGTAATTTTGATAGAAGGGAGAGTTAATATGATTAGTTTAAATTGGGTTAAAGATTATATTGATTTATCTGAAGAAGATTATAAAGAGTTGGCTGTTAAGGTTACTAAAGCAGGTATAAATGTAGAAAAAGTTGTTTCTAATAAAATTGATCATTTGGTTGTTGGAGAAATTGTAAGTGTTACTCCTCATCCTGATTCTGATCATTTAAATGTTTGTATGGTAAACATTGGTGTTGAGGTGACACAAATAGTTTGTGGGGCTTCGAATGTTAGGGAAAATTTAAAAGTTATAGTTGCTTTACCTAAAGCTATATTACCAGGTAATTTTGAGATTAAAAAATCTAAAATTAGAGGTGTTGAATCTAATGGTATGATTTGTGCTTTATATGAGTTAGGTTTAGAAGAAAAAACTGAAGAGTTATATAATAAAGGTATTACTGAACTTGATGATTCTACTTGTGTAGGTAGTGATCCTTTTAAGGTATTAGATTTAGAAGATACTTTATATGAGTTAGATGTACACAAACATAGAAATAATGATTGTTTATATCACATAGGTTTTGCTTATGAAATAGGAGCAATAATTAATAAGAAAGTTTCATTACCAGAAATGTCTTATAAAGAAATAGAAGATGACATTAAAAATCACTTTGATTTAAGTATAAGAAGTGAGAAATGTTCATATTATTTAGCGAAGATGGTAACTAATGTTAAAGTTTATGAATCTCCTGATTTTATTAAAAAAAGATTATTAGCTGCTGGTATGAGACCTATTAATAATGTTGTAGATATTTCTAATTATGTTATGTTGGAATTTGGTCAACCACTTCATTTTTTTGATAAAGATAAATTAGGTAATAAAATATTAGTTAGAGATGCTTCAGAAGGTGAAGTAATTACAACTTTGGATGAAAAAGAAAGAGTTTTAGATAGTAATGATATAGTTATTACTGATTCTAAAAAAGCTGTATGTATTGCTGGTGTTATGGGTGGTACTAATACAGAGGTTGATGAGAATACTAGTAATATTTTAATTGAATCTGCAATATTTGATGCTATTAGTATCAGAAATACTGCATCTAAGCTTAATTTAAGAAGTGAAGCTTCTATTAGATATGGTAAGGGTTTAAATTATGAGTATACTATGAATGCTATTAATAGAGCTTGTCATTTACTTGAAAAAT
>CAYJEL010000027.1:0-5269 GCA_964369245.1 uncultured Muribaculaceae bacterium | reverse complement strand
ATGCTAAAATTTTATCTGGGATGGTTATGCATGATAAAGTTGATAAATCTTTAAATGTTGTATCTTTTAAAGCAAGTGATATTAATAAAATGTTAGGAATTGAAATTAAAGAAGAAGATATTAAAGTTGTGTTATCTAAATTGGATTTTGAATATGAACTTAAAGATTCAGTATTTGAATGTGTAATTCCTAAAAGAAGATTAGATATTGAAGCTAATGTAAATGATATTGCTGAGGAAATTGGAAGATTGTATGGATATCACAATTTAGTTTCATCATTACCTGTTTTAAGTATTAGAAAAGGTGGTTATGTTGGTGATGTTAAGATTAGAAAACAAATTTCTAAGAGATTAAGAACTTTAGGTTTGAATGAAGCTAAAACTTATACTTTAACATCTCCTATTATGGCTGAACTATTTAATTATGATGAAAATTTAGTGTTGCCTAATCCTATGAGTAGTGATAAAAGTGTTATTAGAACTAGTATTTTACCATCTTTATTAAGTGTTTATGATTACAATAAAAAAAGAAAAGTTAATGATATTTTATTATATGAAATTAGTAAAACATACAATAAAGATTTTAAACAAACTAGTAAAGTTGCAGTTTTAATGAGTGGTAATTATATAAATAATTATGCTAATAAAGTAAATGTTTCAGTTGATTTTTATTTAATTAAAGGGATTTTAGAGGATTTGCTTAATTATTTAGGTTTTAAAAATAGGTATTCATTTGAGGTTGGTGAGATTAATTCTATGCATCCTGGTATGAGTGCTAAGGTATTATTAGATAGAAAAGAAATTGGTTTAATTGGTAGAGTGCATCCAAGTGTTTGTAAGGATGATGTTTATGTTTTTGAAGTAAATATGGATGAATTGGATAAAGATGTTAAGCCTATTAAATATAAAGAATTTTCTAAATATCCATCTATTGTTAAGGATTTAGCTTTTGTAATGGATAAAAATATTAATTCTTCTGTAATTGAAGATATAATTAAAAAATCTGCAAGTAGATTATTAATTAATATAGAAGTTTTTGATGTTTATACTGGAGAAAATGTATTGGAAAATGAGAAATCAATTGCTTATTCTCTAACTTTTAATGATAGTACTAAGACATTAAATGATGAAGATATTAATAGTTTATTAAATAAAATTATTAGTGATGTTGAAAATAAAAGTTGTGCTAAGTTAAGAAATTAAATTTCTGTTATTGCTTTTAATTTAAATATACTATATAATTAAAGTAATGATAAGGAGTGTTTAAATGAAAAAAAATGGTTTTACATTAGTAGAATTATTAGCAGTTATTATTATATTAGCTATTATTGCTTTAATCGCAACGCCTTTAATAGGCTCGGTAATCGAGGATTCTAGGAAATCTGCTAATAAAAGTACTGTTGAATTAATAGTAAAGGAAGCTAATGTTTTATATAATAATACATTGGTGGTTAATAATGAAGAGACTAAAGCACAATTATTAAAGTTTGATGGAGCTACTAATGTTTATGATGATGTAAAAACGGCTAATGCTAAGCCAGATGGTGGTATTTTAAAAATTACTGCTGATGGTAAAATAGGTTTTTCTATTTTACTTGATGGGATTTGTTTTAATAAAGCATTTGATGGAAGTGAAGTAACTATGGTATCAGATGCTAATACTTGTACGCTTGATGATTTTAATTAATTGAGGGTGATAAGATGAATAATTTTGAATTGCAGTTACGTAACTTTATTGAAAGTAATAATTATCAGTTGACGCGCGATCAATTTTGTTTTTGTTCAAGTTCTAGTAGATTTCCTTGTGTTAGGGGATCGAAATATATTCCTGAAAATAGTGGTTATGATTTTAATATTTACACTTATGAAGGAAATCATTATAAAGTTTTAGTAAAAAAAGAATAAAGTCTAATAAATAGACTTTTTTTTATGGTATAATATAAATTGTAAAAAATTTAAATTTGTTACAACAATTTTTTGTTTTGAATTGTATATTATATGAAAGAGGTGGTTTTGGTTGAATTTACTGAAAGATATCAGTGAGTTTGATGAAATTTATAATCGTAATGTTGATATGGTATATAGAATATGTTTTATGTATTTAAAAAATGTAAATGATAGTGAAGACATGGTTCAAAATACTTTTTTAAAGTATTTAAAGTATAATATTTTATTTAAGAATTTGGAGCATGAAAAAGCATGGTTTATTGTGGTAGCTACTAATAATTGTAAAAATCATTTTAAATCTTACTGGAATAAGTATATTGATTGTAAAGATTATTTGGATGTTAAATGTAGTGATGAGGATTTTAATTTAATTAATACTTTGATTTCACTACCACTTAAATATAAACAAGTTATTTATATGCATTATTACGAGGGTTATAAAACAAGAGAAATATCAGAATTACTGAAGATTAAAGAATCAACAATTAGAACACATCTTTCAAAAGGTAGAGAAATTTTAAAAATTAAATTAGGGAGTGATTTATGATGAATTTTAAGGATTCTTTTTCTAAAATTAATCCGACACAATCCCAAAAAGAAAAGATGTTACATAAAATTCAAAACAAAAAATTTGGGGGAACAAGTTTTAATTATCGTTATGTATTTTTAACACTATTTATATTATTTTTTATAGTTCCTATTTCTATTAATGAAGTAGTACCTATAGATTCTAGAATTATAAGTGAACCTTTGAGTAATATTTATAACTGTAATGAGATATCTTCTTTAGAATTAGAGGAATCTGATTATTTGTATGATAAATATTATAATGGTTTAAATTATGAGGTATATTCATATACTTTAGATAGTGTTGTTATGCATAATAGAGAATTAAATATTTATTTAGAATGTGAGGAAGTAAAATGAAAAAATTATTTATTATTTTAGGACTATTAGTTTTTACAGGTTGTGGAAATGAGGAGTTAGTATTATCAGGATTATCAGGTGAACTTGATAGATTATCAACAGGTGAATTTAATATTCAGATGATTGATGTTGAAGGAATTGGTGCCTTTGATGAAATGGAAAGTATTTATGACTATGATTTTGATGATATATTTGATATCGATAGTGATTTAGTTAGTGAATATAATGTTTTATATAATGAAGATACAGAACATTTTTTAGCTGTTTTTAAAGCTGTTGATGGTGAGAAAGAAGAGTTAGTAAGTCAAATGAAGGATTATACTGAGGATTTAGAAAATGTTACTTTTGTTGAATATGAAGGGTATTTAATATATGTTTCTTCTTATAATAATCAAATTGTAGTTGAAAGAGTTAAAAATGCCACAACACCTATTTTTAATAGTATGATGGAAGTTAGTGGTGATGAGTTAGAAACTATGATTGGAGTTTCTAAGGATGATGTTTCTGAATTTTTAGTTAAAGTACCTATGATGATGACTCAATCTTCTTCTGTAATAATTGTTAAACCAATTGAAGGTAAAGAGGAAGTTGTAAAAAATGAATTAGAAGTATATATGACTAAATTGGAAGAACAATGGGAAACTTATTTACCAGATCAATATGAATTAGTTAAAAATAGAAAAGTTGAATTTGTAGGAGAATACTTAGTTTATATTATTTCTAGTAATAATGACTTAGTATTTGATGCGATAAAAGAATAATATGGTTTTTAGTAGCATAACATTTTTATTTTTCTTTTTACCTTTATTTTTAATATTATATTATTTATTACCATTTAAAAATATTTTATTATTATTATTTAGTTTGATTTTTTATGCTTGGGGTGAACCAGTATATATTATTTTATTAATAATATCTTCAATTACTGATTTTACAATTGGTAAGTTAATTGAAACTAAGGATAAAAAGAAACTATTTTTAACTATTTCAATTGTTATTAATTTATTGTTATTAGGATTTTTTAAGTATGGTGATTTTTTAATAGAAAATATTAATTCTTTATTTAATATATCTATTCCATTGTTAAAATTAGGTTTACCTATTGGAATTTCGTTTTTTACTTTTCAAACTATGAGTTATTCAATTGATGTATATCGAGGAAAAGTTAAAGCAGAAAGAAATTTTTTAACCTTTTTAACTTATGTTTGTATGTTTCCACAGTTAATAGCAGGACCTATTGTTAGATATGAAGATGTTAGTGAAGAGTTACATAATAGAAGAATTACTCTAAAAGGGTTTAATGATGGGTTTAGAACGTTTTTAAATGGTTTGTTTAAGAAGGTTTTAATAGCTAATAATGTAGGATATTTATTTAGTTTAATAAGTACTTTACCAATAGGTGAGATATCTGTTTTAAGTGCTTGGTTAGCTATAATATGTTTTACATTACAAATATATTTTGATTTTTCTGGATATAGTGATATGGCTATAGGTATAGGAAAAATGTTAGGGTTTAATTATCCTAAAAACTTTGATTATCCGTTTGTAGCTAAGTCAATTACTGAATTTTGGCGTAGATGGCATATAACTTTATCTTCTTGGTTTAAAGATTATGTTTATATTCCTTTAGGTGGTAATAAAAGTAATGTTATAAGAAATTTATTATTAGTTTGGTTATTAACTGGATTATGGCATGGTGCTTCATGGAATTTTGTTATATGGGGATTATATTTTGGGGTATTATTGATTTTAGAAAAATTTGTTTTCAAAAAATATCTAGATAAAGTTCCAAATATTATTCGACATATAGTAACTATGTTTTTAGTAATAATTAGTTTTTATATTTTTGCATTTGATGATTTTTCACTTTTAACATCATTTGGTTCTATTTTATTTGGATTTAGTGGAAATGTTTTTATTGATGATACATTTAAGTTTTATTTAACTAATTATGGATTTGTTATTTTAGTTGGATGTTTGTTATCAGTTCCTATTTTAAAAGAAAGGGTAAAAATGAATTGGTTTATGGTAATTATTTATATTGTTTTATTTGTAATGACAGTAGCTTTTTTAGTAAGTGATTCATACAATCCATTTTTATATTTTAGGTTTTAATTATGAGTAATAAAAAAAATAATAAATCAAATTCAATTAAAAATAATTCAAACTTAAAAAAAATTGTCAATAAACCAAAAAGTGAGGTTAAGAAAACTGTAGTTGGTAAACCAAAAAGTGAGGTTAAGAAAACTGTAGCTAGTAAACCAAAAACTGAGGTTAAGAAAACTGTAGCTAGTAAACCAAAAAGTGAGGTTAAGAAAACTGTAGCTAGTAAACCAAAAAGTGAGGTTAAGAAAACTGTAGTTAGTAAACCAAAAACTGAGGTTAAGAAAACTGTA